>USCF01000008.1 GCA_900553115.1 uncultured Alphaproteobacteria bacterium | reverse complement strand
AGCTTTGTGCATTTTAGGGTGTTTTTGCGCAAAATTATTGTTCCATTTGGTAAAGCGTTTGGAAACAGACGGTGCTTCTATTAAGCGAGCAATACGGCTTTGTTTGGTACTGGTTCGGTTTAAAAGCTGAGTTTGAGCCATAACAACAGAATTTTCTAAAAGCTGTTTGTTATCGTATGGACCGTTAAAATCCGGAAATTTAGCTAAATGTTCGGCTAAATGCTTTTGAAACTTTTGCTGCAGTTCTTTTTCTTCATCAGACAAAACAATTCCATTTTCTGCATTTTGCAAAATGGCATTCAAATTTTGCGGAGAAATTTTATTTTTTTCACAAAATTCAGTCAGCGCCTGTTGTTTTAAATATTCTGCGTTGACCATGGCCTTAAATTCTTCGGCATTATTGTCCAAAGTTTCTTGGAAAACGGCCGCGCCATTTTCATCAGGTTCTTTATCCGATAATCCAAAGATAGTAGTGCGCTGCAGTGTGCCAAGAATTTCATTGCGTTTGTCATTGTCTGGCAAAGCAGCCATTATGGCAGACAAAGACGTCATAGTCGGTTTTACATCAGCTTTTTTAGCTGCTTCAGCCCAAAGATTTTCATTTTTTTCTAATTGTTCCGGAGTCAGATTTTTGACGTCTTCCAAGCTGTTATTTTTATCAAATTCTTTGAGCTTTTCAGTAACAGTTTTTTGTAAATCATGATTGCGTTTTTTTGATTCTTTGCTAAGTTCTGATGCATTGCTGATGGCTAAATAGTCTTGCAAAGCCACGGCGTTTTCTTCATCAATATATTCGGGGCTTACATTGGCAAGAATAGCTTCAACTTGCTGTTCAATATCTGCAATTTCTTTTTGTTGGATTTCGTTTGGATTCTTCTGATTTTTTAGTTCGGTGTAGTGTTTATAAACATTATAAGACGGCTGGCTGATAACAGAAATATCGCCGCGGAATTGTGCTGATAAAGTTGGAGATTCTTTTGGTTGTTCCAGCGAAGTTTTTTCTTTTTCTGCCTGCAAATTGTCTTGGTCAATTTTGGCTTTTTGTTCTTGTGCTTTTCGTAAAATAGCTTCCGCGTTGTTATTGTGTCCATAGTTGGAGGCAAAAGCTATAATATTATCCAAATTGTCGGGATCAAAATCAGACGAACTTTCTGCCAATTCGTTAAGTTGACGCATAATGGCTTCTTTTTTCTCATCAGAAATCGGTTTCTGCTCTTTTTCTTGTTGCAAGGCTGTGTTTATATCATTATATAATTCTTTGTTTTTGTCAGCTTGTTCAACCATTTTGTTTCTCCATAAGTAATCCCTTTTTAGTCAGTATAGCGCAGATTTTTATCTTTTGCAATAAAAAATGACAAAAAAATTTTTTGTACATTTTTGAGACAAACAGTGTGCTAATTTATTTTTGTACTATACTTTTTTGTTGAATATGATATAAAAACTTAGTTTAAGATATATTAATCAGGTGAAAAAAATGGAAATAAAAAGAAAATGGACGCTGTTTTTGTTGCTTAATCTGCTGTTGTGGAGTGCAGTGCCTCTTTTGCGTCTGAGCTTGCCAATGGATACGCAAGAAGCTATTGTTTGGGGCAAATACAGCTTGCTGGGAACTACTAAACATCCGCCGTTTTCGGGCATTATAGCTTATTATTTTTATTTGTTGCTTGGAAAAGCCGACGGTTCGATGTATTTGCTTAGTCAAATTTTTGTGGCTATGGGGCTAGTGTATGTTTATAAATTGGCAAGTTTGTTTGTTGATAAAAATAAAGCTGTTTTGGCTTCTATGCTGCAGCTGGGGGTAATCTACTATAATTTTTCCAGTGTTGAATACAATGTAAATGTTATTTCACTATCTTTGTGGCCGATGAGCGCTTATTATTTTTGGCAGGCCTATCAGCAAAACAAGCTGAAAGACTGGGTTTTGTTTGGTCTGTTGTGCGGAATTAATCTGCTTAACAAGTATACAGGTGTTTTGCTGCCGGCGGCTATGGGCGTTTTTTTGCTGAGTTCTAAAAAAAGTCGGAAGCAATTGTTGAATTATAAGGCATATCTGGCGGTTGTTTGCGCTGTGCTTTTATTTGTTCCGCATATATGGTGGCTGGCGGAGCATAATTTTGAAACTTTGGACTATTTTTTGATGCGTAATACCAATAAAGTTATGAGCAGCGAATGGCGTCATTTATGGTATCCGCTGAAATTTGCCGGCAGTCAGATGCTGTTTGTGTTGGCAGCCGTGTTGAGCTACGCCGTGTTTTATAAAATTTCAGAAAAAGAAGAACGTCCATCTCTTAAAGATGAAAAAAGCAGATTTTTGCTGATTTGCGGATTTATGCCGATGTTGGTGTTTATGACCATTAGCTTGATTGCCGGTACTCCGCTTAAGAGTATGTGGGGGTTTCCGTGCCAATTTTTGGTGGGTTTGATGCTGGTATATTTTTGGCCTGCTAAAATCAATGAGGCCAAAGCTGGTCGCTATTCTTTGATTATGGCCGGCTGGAGCTTGCTTTTTGCGTTTGCGTATGGCGCGCAGTGTCTGCTGACGACCAGCGAGCGCTTTCGTTCTGATTGTCCGACTATGGTTAAAATGTTGGAACAAAAATGGACCGAACGCACCGGTGGTCAAAAACTGGAATATATCGGTTCCGATGTTTGGTTTGCCAATATGTTTACGTTGTATGCCGACCATGATGTTAAGCCGATGATTTGGTTAAACCCGAATAATAATCCTTGGTTTGATGCCGCTGATTTTGAAGAAAAAGGCGCGTTTGTGGTGGCGGCAAATTATAATGAATATATGAAATATAAAAATAAATTTGGAGATAAACTTACTTTTCCTCAGAATATTAAAGTTGCATATTCTAACTTTTTTGGAAAAGTGAAGGTCCGTGATATATTTTATGGATTTTATAATGTGAAGGAGGCTAAAAATGCCGAATAAATTGGTGAGTATCGTAATTTCTGCCTATAATGAGCAAGATAATGTGAACGAGCTTTATAAGCAACTGGTGCAAAATTTGCAAAAAGTGAAAAATGTTGATTTTGAATTTTTGTATGTTGATGACGGCAGTTCGGATAAAACATATGCTAATTGTCTGAAATTGCAAAAGAAAGATGCACGTGTTAAAGTGGTGCAGCTCAAACGTAATTTTGGACACGAAATCGCTATGACGGCAGGTATGGATTATGCCAAAGGTGACGCTGTAATCTTTATGGATTCTGATTTGCAGCATCCGCCGGTTTATATCCCGAAAATGATAGAACTTTGGCAAAAGGGCAAAGAAATTGTTTTGACAAAGCGCTTGGATAATAAAGCGACTTCAAAGTTTTATAAATTTTGCGCCAAGACCTTTTACTTTATATTAAACAAGCTTTCAGATACCAAAATTATGGAAAGTGCGCCTGATTTTAGATTGCTTGACCGTAAGTATGTGGATTTTTTGAAAGGTTTTAATGAACAAGACCGCTTGTTTAGAGGGCTGTTGAGCTGGATTATGCCGCACGACAACGTGGCTATGATTGATTTTGTGGCGCCGGAACGTTTTAGCGGCGAATCAAAATATAACTTTATCAAATCGCTGCATTTGGCAATTAACAGCATTGTGCAGTTTTCTGTGTTGCCGCTGCGGCTGGCAATTTATTTGGGACTAATGGCGGCGACAGTAGCTTTTTTGCTGGGTATTTATGTGCTTGCCGAGCACTTCTTTATGCATAATCCAACTCCAGGTTACGCCACGATTATGATAACTGTGATTTTCCTAGGTTCGGTGCAGCTGATTTGCTTGGGAATAATCGGTGAATATATCGGTAAAATTCACATGGAAGTGAAAAAACGTCCGCTGTATATGGCAGATTATGTGACGAAAGATGAAAAAAATGACGTTGCAAAAGATATTTAACGCTGATGATTTTGGTATTAGCAAAGGTGTGAACGCCGCTATTGTCAAAGCTCATCGTGAAGGAATTTTGAACAGCGCAAGTTTGATGATAAATCAAAAATATGCCGCCGAAGCCGTGAAATTGGCAAAAGAAATGCCAGAGTTGGAAATGGGGCTGCACGTTAACTTGACCAATGAATATCCGGCCGCATCGGCGCAAGAAATTCCGTTGCTGGTGGACGGGCAGGGCAAGCTTAAAAACGGCTTTGTCAATTTGCTGCTACTTTCGTTTTTTAAACCGCGTCAACTGCGGCAGCAGGTTGAAATTGAAATGCGTGCGCAAATTGCTAAATATCTGACGACAGGTTTGCCATTGCAACATTTGGACAGTCATCGCCATGTGCATATGATTCCGCAAATTTTCAAAACTATGCGCAAGTTGCAAAAAGAGTTTGAAGTTCCTCGCATCAGGGTGATGAATGAAAATATTTTCAACACTTTGAAATATAACCATAATAAGAGTTGGCTGTTCGACGGCGCGTTGATAAAATATGTTTTGCTGCGCTTTTTATGCTGGTGGAACGGTTACAAAAACGATGTGTATTTTTATACGCTGATGTATACTTGCAAAATTGCCAAAGAGCAGTTTAGCGGCGTGAAAATTCCCCAAGGCTATAAAGCCGTGGAAATTATGATTCACCCCGGAATGCCGGAAATTGACAAGCAATATCCAGAAGATGTGTGGGATGAAAATATTTTGTCGCCGTATCGCACGGTTGAACTGGAAACTTTGCTGGATAAAAAAGTGCCGGAGGGGATAAATGATTAAGCCTTTAATCAAACTGTATCTATGGGCTGAAAATATTTGGTTCGAGCTGCCGCAAAAGCTGCGTTTTTTGCTGGTCGGCGGGTTTAACACAGTTTTCGCTTATAGTATTTTGGCTCTGATTTATTGGCTTTTTGCCAGCATAAATGCAAACAGTGAACTTGGTTTTTCGCAAGTTATTGTTGCAAATGCGGCGCTGTTTCTGCAGTATGTAATTTCTATCAACGTATCGTTTTTGACCATGCGCTACTATGTTTTTCATAGCCGCGAGAATTGGAAAAGAGAATTTATAAAAGCGTGGTCAGTGTATTTGTTTTTATATCTGATAAATTCGCCGATTTTGAGCTTTTTAATGCTTTTTGTAGGTTTGCAGCCATTGGTCGCACAGGCCGTATATTTGGTATTTTCGACTATAGTCACGTTTTTATTGCATAAATATTATTCATTTCGTCAAGTTTCACAATCATAAATAGGAGGAAAAATGCCGTCTGTCCACCAAATAAAAAACACAGGTCAACCCATAAATAACAAAGTTCAAAAACCACGGTCGTATAAGCTGCTGAAATATTTGCTGTTAGTCATTGCAGCCGGTGCCGCTTTCAGATATTTTTTTGCGCCTAATATACAAGATATACCGCAAGGAGTGTATGACCAAACAGCCAAGGATAGTCCTTTTTATTCTGTGATTACCGGCGGCAAAAAAATTGTTTGGTTTGGGGCGGATTGTCCGGTTAGCAAAATGCGCCAGCAGGCGGTGGATAATTTGTTGAAAATGGCAAATTTGGAAGATGTATATGAGCAGCGGGCGTTTTTGCAAAACTCTATGAGTTCGTCTTGTTACGGCAAAGATTGCGTTGACTCCCTGCTGGTAGAAAACTGCAGTGACAGCTATTGTTTGATTGTGCCGTCGCATCACAAGTTTGTGCGGGTTGATTTCAAATCTAGAAATCTGCTGAAAATTTTGCAAAAAGTACAGAGTTGGTAAAAATGTAACTTAGTTTTACGAGGCTTTAAATTTATAGAGCGCTGATTATCTTTGTATAAAAAAGGAGGATAAAATGCGCTTTATAAAACCGATAAATTTGAATAAAAAATCATTTATTTTAGATGTGCGGTTGCCGGAAGAAAAAGCTCTGGAAGAAATTGGTCTGCCGCATATCAACGCAGATTTGGAAACACTGAATCCGCTGGAATTTATCAAACAGAACAATATTGGCAAAGATGATACCATAAATATTTTGTGTTCGTCGGGCGGTAGGGCGTCGCAGGCGGCTGAAATGTTTGAAAAAGTCGGATTTAAAAATGTGGCGGTGGTAATCGGCGGTTTGGTGGAGGCTGAATATGAGGGGGTGCCGATTATTCGTCACTAAGGCTTGCGTTTTGCGCGGTTTGTGATATATTTCCGGCAAAGGAGAAAATTATGCCGGATTGGAAAATAGAAGACGAACATCAAGGTTTGGTTTGCGGAATAGATGAGGCCGGACGTGGCCCGTGGGCAGGGCCGGTGGTGGCGGGAGCGGTAGTGTTTTTGACGCGTGAAGTGGCGCCGGAATTGCTGGATCAATTAAATGATTCTAAAAAAATAAGTGCCAAAAAACGAGAATATCTTTATGGTTTGTTGCGGAAAGAAGAACAAGCCGGACACGTTTTGTGCGGCATAGGTGAGGCAAGTGCGGCAGAAATAGATGAATATAATATTTTACAGGCGACATTTATGGCTATGCGGCGCGCGTTGGAACAGCTAAAACAAAAGCCAAATGTTGCTTTGATAGACGGCAATCGTCTGCCCAAGGATTTTCCGTGTGCGTCAGAGTGTTTTGTTGGTGGTGACGGAAGATCGTATTCCATAGCGGCGGCGAGTATATTGGCAAAAGTCTATCGTGACCGGTTGATGTGCGATTTGGCAAAACAATATCCGTATTATGGATTTGAAAAAAATGCCGGTTATGGAACAAAGGCACATATAGAAGGTTTGCGGTTGTATGGTGTGACACCGCAGCATCGGCGCAGCTATCGCCCAATTAAAGAATTTTTAGCGCAGAAAGCTTAATCTTATTGCTTGCAATTTGCGAGGGTTTGCATTATAACAAAAAAATGTTGCAGGCGTAGCTCATCAGGATAGAGCGACTTCCTCCTAAGAAGTAGGCAGGCGGTTCGAGTCCGCCCGCTTGTACCATTTTAGTTTAAACATACTTCCGGCATTTTTTTTCTTTATAAATCAAAATGTTATCTTTTATAAGAAAAACTGCTATAATTTGGTTAAATCAGTTCTTGTTGTTTTTATAAATATATAAAAATCAATAAACGTAGATTATACACATTTTGCAAATGTATATTCTAACTGTAGTTCTATTTTACAGATTATAATAAACAACTACATACTTCAGAATGCATATTTAAAGTTATAATTTGTTGTTTTGCAAATAGCGGTGCAAAGTTTGCCAGCTGCAATTCATTTGTCGCGCTATTGCCGCTTTGGATTTGCCTTCTTTTAGCATGGCAATGATTTCGTTTTGTCGGATTGCGAGCTTTTTATAGGTGCTGCCATAGGGGCGTCCAAGCTTTTTACCTTCGGATTTTACTCGTTTCAAGGCCTCTCTGGTGCGGTCAGAAATTAGTTGACGCTCAATTTCTCCGGCTAGGCTGAATGCAAATGCCAAAACTTTGCTCTGAATATCTGCTCCAAGCCGATAATTTTCTTTTAGAGTCCAAATTTGGCAGTCTTTTTCCAGACAGTTTTGCAAAATTCCCATCACTTCTAACAAATTGCGTCCTAGCCGCGATAGCTCGGTGGCAATCAAAACATCTCCTTTTTTCAAGAGTTTGATTAGCCGGCCAAGCTTACGTTCGGTCAATGTCTTGCGTGAAGAAATGGTTTCGGCAATCCATTTGTCAATATGTATGTTATGTTTTTTGGCATAAATAATGATTTCATGTTTTTGATTTTCTATATTTTGATGGTCGGTACTGACCCTGATATATGCATAATACATTTTAAATTCCTCTAAGTTATTGATTAGAAATTTTAAAATATCAGGAAATGTTTTTGTTGCACAAAATCGTTATATAAAATAGTTTAGCTCTTTTAATGATACACTTCTAGCCAAATCATTGCGTTCTTGTAGATTATATCCAGCAGCATTAGCTAATCCATTAAACGGTAAATTGGCAAAAAAGTCTTTCCAAATAAAAAAATATTGACACGTTTTTTTTTGAGGGATACTATGAGTCTATTAAATTGGAGTGTCATCAAATGGGATTGCGCTTTGCTGACTTAACATATTCTGACAAAGAATTAGAACAAGATGCCATACGCTACTTAAAAGAGCAAGTGTATGAGCCGTCTTATGCGGACAAAGTAAAAGCCTTTGTGGCGGAAGATGTTGCTGATTTTAAGCAAAATTTTGATGACGAAGAAAATATTTTTCTTAATCTTTTTTATGATGAATACTGCAGCGGCTATGTACCGGTTGATGATAATAAAATTTCTAATACAAATTTTCAAAAGCTAACAGGTACGCTGGATAAAGTTATGCAGCGTTATGATGTGCCGGAAGATGAAATTGAGCATTATGCTTTTATGCTTGATGCCGAGTTTAGAAAAAATGCTTTTTGCTCGCATATGGAGCCATATTTTGCCGAAATGGATGCGGTTTTTGCCACGGTGATGGTGGGATATTCGCGTAATCCGCTGTTTTCTATATATTCTATGGCGCGCGAGTGGTGTATGGCTATGCACTTAAAAAAAATGCATCCGGAGATGTTTAGGCGTTTTGGCTATAGGTATCAGTGTATAAATTATCAATTTACCGGTGAAGAACGTTTGCGCCGTTTAGTCGATTTTAAGGATAAATATCAGCATACATTCAAGAATATAGGCATTTTGAGGGCTATACATTCCAGTGTGTTTGCTTATGCCTATATTTATCTGAAAGCTGTTTTAACCAAAGAGGTTATCACGGCCGAAAACTTTATTATGGATAGTTCATCTTCAAAAGTGACTTTGCTTTTACAAGGGGAATCGATAACAAATTTTGACTTTCCGGTGACAAAATATGTGTTAGAAAAACTTAAATCCGGTATGTATGAAGATTTTTTGACCGATGAGGGCAAAATTAACTGGAACGCTTTGTATGTTTATACATTTAACGCTATTAAAGAGGCTGGGTTTGAGGGAGTGCATTTCTTTGGCTTTGATAGTATTGAGGCTAAAACAATGCGTTCTTTTTGGAACAAAAGCTCCAGCATGCAGAGTATGCTGAAAATTTTGCGTAAACTGGCGTTGGAAAATAATAATCCGGTGTTTAATCGTTTGATAGAAGGCTGTGAGTATCGTTTGGGACGTCCGGATAAGGCCAAAGAAAAAATGGAACAGTTTATTGAAGATACGCGGCGAATTATGGCAGCTCGGTCTTATGAACTTACCAAGCCGCGCACAATGGCTCAGGAGTTGATTTCGGCTTTTCCGGCGGTGTTTTTGGTGTATTTTCAATGGCATCATAATTTTAGAAATATTTATCCAAAGTTTCCGGAGCGTGAGGCGCGTAAAAAAGATGAGCTGCAAATGCAAACCAGATTGAAACAAGATACACAGCTGAGAGAAGTTATGGTGCAGCAAGCAAATAAATGGAAACCTGTGCAAGAAAATGGTATTAAAGAACAAGTAAAGTCAGATAATACCGAAGATAAGCTGCGGGCTATTTTGCTGAATAAAGAGCGTACTATGGCTGAAATGTCGCAAGAAAAGCGTCGCGAGCAGCAAGAACAGAACACAGACAAAGTTTTGCGTACAGCAGAATTAATGCGCCGGATAAATCAAAATTCCTGACAACCGCTTTTTTGTTTTTTGGCCGCAAATAGGTAAAAAAGTTGCAGCAAATGTGTAGTGCAACGAGACTAAAAGTCCACAAATATAAGCGGTTAGCAAAGCTGTTGCTTATTTTAGTGAAAAAATTGTTCATTCGCACAGATTTTTTATCAGATTAGATAGTGAATTAATGGTTTGACCGGCAGTGTTTTGCCAAAAGTCGGAATATTGCTGTTCAGAAAACGGATGTCCTGGAATGTCGCTGATTTGACGCAGGCAGAGCAGGGTGGTGTTATAGATATAACAGGTTTGGGCAATGGCGGCGCTTTCCATATCCACAGCCAAAGCAGTTGGAAAATGCCGGCTGATTGTGGCTAATTCGTCGGCCTGAGTGATGAATTTATCGCCGCAACAAATAAGCCCTTGTCGATAATCAGCAAGCTTGCAGCATAGCTCCACAGCTGAGTGATATTGTGCCGGAAACTCTTGTATTTGCCCGTAAGCGTTTGGTTCACCGCACCACACATCATGATAAACTATGTCTGAGCCGACGATGTATTCGCCGATATTCAGCTTGTCGCTGAGACCACCGGAAATACCAAT
Source organism: uncultured Alphaproteobacteria bacterium (assembly GCA_900553115.1). Taxonomy (GTDB): domain Bacteria; phylum Pseudomonadota; class Alphaproteobacteria; order RF32; family CAG-239; genus RUG410. The sequence goes on along the minus strand of USCF01000008.1, from coordinate 3,438 downwards.
ATTCAATATAAAGTCTGGGGCGCAGGTTTCAATCAAATCGGCGGTGCAAAGAGCGGCGTTGACTTTGCCAATACCGGAAACAACGGCAAAAAGCTCACAATTTTCCAAAAATCCATGATAAAAAGTATGATTTTTGCCTTTTTCTTTAGTGAAATTTGATACAGCTGCCGCAAAAAGTTCCAATTCTTTATTCATGGCAAAAATAACGCCGATTTTTTTCATGTTATATGCTCCTTTTTTTGTTTAAAATAACAGGCGGAGGCAGAATTAGCAACATAAAAACTTGACAATGCACAAGTCTTGGGCTTAATATATATGGCGTGGGAATGACAACCACAATGTGGATTTATAACCGACTTGTCCAGCAGTCAAATGGACTAAAAAGGAGAAAAGATATGTTAAAGACAGCAGAAGCTGTGTCTTTGGGACACCCTGATAAAACAGCAGATTATATTTCGAGTTATATTTTAGACAGATGTTTAGAGCAAGACCCGTCTGTGCGCTATGGCGTTGAAGTTATGGTGAAAAACCAGACTGTAGTTTTGGGCGGAGAAATCAGCGGTAAAATTTCGTTTGAGTTTATGGAAGAACACGTGCGGCAAGCTGTGCGTGAGATTGGTTATGATGCGCGCTATGCCAAAATTTGGGGTGATGAGGCTATAAACGCCGATAAACTGCGTGTGTTGGATTTAATCAGCTGTCAGTCAGCCGAAATTGCACAAGGCGTGAATCGTGACGGATGGGGCGACCAAGGAGTGTTTGTGGGCTATGCTTGCCAAGGAAAAGACAATATTCCAGCGGAATTATATCTGGCGCGGCGTTTGTGTAAGGCTTTGTATGAAAAAGCGCGTTTGAGCGATAACTTGGGTTTGGATATTAAAACTCAGATTACTATGGACGGTAGCAAAATAAAAACTGCAGTTGTGGCAATTCCAATGAAACAGCAAGAGGAATTGCGTCCGTTTGTTGCGGAAATTTTGGGACAAGAGCCGGAAAAGCTGATTGTAAACGGTACCGGTTGCTATACTTGTCATTCCAGCGTGGCAGATTGCGGCGTTACAGGGCGAAAATTGGCGTGCGATTTTTATGAAGCTGCAAGCCCGATTGGCGGTGGCTCGCCATGGACGAAAGACGCCAGTAAAGCCGATTTGACACTGAATTTATATGCGCGTCATCTGGCGGTGGAAAATCTGCAAGACAATGACGAGGCGTGGGTATATCTTTCGGCATGTATCGGCCGTTCGGAGTTGCCGAGCGCGGTTTTGAAAACTCGCAAAGGCGATAAATTTGCCGAACAATTGCTGATGGTAGAAAGCCGTCCATCGATTTTGATTGAACGTTTTGGCTTAAATAAACCTGTGTTTGCCAAACTTTGCCGCGATGGCTTGTTTTAATGAGGCTTGACAAGCTAAGCTGATTGCCGTATTTTGTCCTCAAGTTTTTAATTTGAGGACATTTTTTGATGACAAAGCAAGAGTTATTGGCTCCGGCCGGAGATATAGAAGCCGGTTATGCGGCGCTTTATTACGGTGCGGACGCAGTTTATTTGGGATTACCAAAGTTTTCAGCGCGGGCGACCGCAACAAATTTTGATGAGCCTGCCTTAAATGAATTTACGGCCTATGCACACCACCTGAAACGTAAGGTTTATGCGGCAATTAACACGGTTTTGCAAGAAGACGAATTACCGGATTTATTGCAAATGCTGGATATGTGCGTGCGCTGTCGGATTGACGGTGTGATTTTGCAGGATTTGGGCGTGGCTAGGGTTATGCAAGAAAAATATCCGCAGATTGAACGACATGCCAGCACGCAAATGGCGGTGCATAATAAAGAAGGCGCGTTGTTTTTGCAAAAAATTGGCTTTAAGCGCGTGGTTTTGGCGCGAGAGCTGACTTTGGCTGAAATTAAGGAAATCGCCGCTATTCCAAACTTGGAAACCGAAGCCTTTATTCATGGTGCATTGTGCTATTCTTACAGCGGATTATGTCAGTTTTCGGCTATGGAATACGGGCGCAGCGCCAATCGAGGCAAGTGCTTGTATCCGTGCCGAGCTTGCTTCAAAAACGGCGGAAAAGAGGCGCACTATTTTTCTATGAAAGATATGGCTTTGCAAGAAAAAGTGCTGCAAATGCCGGTAACTTCGCTCAAAATTGAGGGGCGTAAAAAATCCGCGCTGTATGTGGCGGCGGTAACTGATTATTATCGGCGGATTTTGGATGGAAAAGGTGCAGATGCCGAGCGTGAAGAGCGGATTAAGCAAATTTTCTCCCGTCCGTGGTGTCAATTCCATTTTGAGGGCAAAAACAAAGACATTATAGACCGTAATTTTGTGGGGCACAGAGGCTTGCCGGTTGGTGAAGTAGAACAAAGCGGACACGGCTGGCTGCGCTTTAAGACAACGCATAAAATCGCACGTCATGACGGTTTGCAGATAGATATTCCGAGTATGGAAAAGCCGTTTGGTTTTGCGGTGCAGAAAATGCGTGTCAATAAACAGAATGTGTTTGAGGCCAAATCTGGTGCGGTGGTAGAAATTGAATTGCCACGCCAATGTCCGTCGCTATCTAAAGGTTGGACTGTTTATTTAGCCTCAGCCAGCGAAGTGAAAGGCGCTTATCATTATGAAAAACCTAAAGCTGGATTATATCGTAATAATAATGATATATCTGTTGAAGTTAAAGTTTCAAATGATTGCATAATTGCTAAATCCGGAGCTTATATGGCGGAGGTTAAAGGTCAGTTCGCGCCGGCTAATAATCCGCAAAAAAGCTTGGATGCGATAAAAGCGGCGTTTGCTAAGATTGGTGACACTAACTTTAACTTGGCTGAATTACATATTGAAAATCCCAATAATTTATTTACTCCGGCTTCGCTGCTGAATGAACTGCGCCGTGAGTTATACAGTCAAATTAAGTTTGAACAACCGATTGTGACTTTGCCGAAAACAGAAGTGCGGATAAAAGACGCTTGGCAGCCTAAATTTGCGGTAAAAGTTGATAATCTTAAATATCTGGAAAATTTGGATTTAAATAGTATAAGTGAAATCATTTATTTAATTAGCCCGAATAGCGATTTGAGCGGTTTAAGCAGATTGCCGAAAAATAAAGTTAGGATAGCTTTGCCGGCGGTTTGCCGTCATCCGCAGCTGTATGCCGATATTATTGCTAAATTGCTTGCCGGCGGCTATAAAAAATGGGAGGTAGCCAACTACTGGGCTTTGGAGGTTTTGCCGCTGAATCAGTTGGATATAAGCTTTGATTCATCTTTGTATATGCTGAACACACAGGCAATAGCTATGGCTCAAAAAATAGGTGCGTCCATGGTTACATTATCGCTTGAAGATACTAAAACAAATATTTGTAAAATAATAGAAAAATCATCTTTAAAAACAAGTTTGATAATTTATCAGGATGTTCCTTTATTTACAAGCGTTGG
>USCF01000007.1 GCA_900553115.1 uncultured Alphaproteobacteria bacterium | reverse complement strand
GGGATTCTATACCTTTTCCGCCGTTTTTTTGCTAATTCCCTCAACTTTCATTATATCTTGCAAGCTAGCCTCTTTAATTTGTTCTACCGAACCAAAAAAATTCAGCAAATCTCGCTTGCGCTTTGCTCCAACACCCTCAATTTCATCGATTCGCGACTTATAGATGGATTTAGCTCTTTTCTTTCTATGAGTGCCAATGGCAAAACGGTGCGCCTCATCACGCAGATTTTGCAAATAAAAGGCAATCGGAGACTGATATGGCAAAGCAAAACTTTCGCGTCCCAAAATATGATAAAACTCTTTACCGGCATTGCGTTCCGGACCTTTAGAAATAGCAATAATCGTAATACCGCTCAAATCATAATCCGCCAGCGCCTCATGCACAGCGTGCAACTGTCCCAAACCACCATCCAACAAAATCACGTCTGGCCTGTTTTCTGGCGCCATATGGTCAAAACGGCGGATTAAAACTTCTTTCATCATAGCAAAATCATCATGCGTGTTTTCGGTATATTTTATATTAAAAGTACGGTATGACTTTTTATCAAAACCTTCTGGTGTAGCCACAACCATGGCACCAACAGCAAAACTGCCCTGATTATGTGAATTATCATAAATTTCTATACGCTGCGGCAAACGCGGCAAATCAAAATAGCGCTGCATTTCATAAAGATTGGATTCCACAGTAGCTGTTTCTGCCAGCTTGCGTTCTATCGCCGCTTTAGCGTTTTCTCTTGCCCGTTCTATCAACTTTGCTTTATTGCCCTTTTGATAATAACTTATGGCACAGCCAAGAGCATTTTCTAAAAATTCAGCATTTTCCAAAGGCTCGGAAATCAATATTTCTTTTGGAGCTGCGTGCTCTGCATAAAACGTGCTTAAAAAGCCCTCCAAAATCTCGGCTTCCGACATATCCGCCGCTTGTTTTGGAAAATATGGAATATTACCGCAATTTTGCCCCGAACGCACAAAAAACACTTGAATACAAACCATATTTTTATATTTAACCACAGCCACCGCATCAACTGATTGAAGATTGGCGTATTCTACATTTGAGCCGCCCTGAATACTGCTCAACGCCCTAATTCTATCACGTAAAACAATCGCCAATTCATAATTCATTTCATCGCTGGCTTTTTGCATTTGCGCCGAAAGTTCATCTTTCAAAGCTGTGTCTTTGCCTTCTAAAAACGCCACCACTTCATTAACCAACTGCCTATATTCTTCTTTGCTGATTTTACCCACACAAGGCGCGCTACAACGTTTGATTTGATACAGCATACACGGACGCTCGCGGTTATGAAACACATTATCGCGGCACGAGCGTAAACGAAACGCTTTCTGCACCAAATCCATCACATTATTAACCGCCGATGCGCTGGCAAATGGGCCAAAATATTTACATTTGTCCCGACGAGCGCCGCGGCTTTTGCGCAAAGCCGGAAACTCATCTTGCAGATTTATCATCAGGTGCGGAAAAGTTTTATCATCTTTAAGTAAGATATTATATTTAGGCTCCAGCTTTTTGATTAAATCATTTTCCATCAGCAGAGCTTTCGCCTCATTTTCCACAATAATAAATTCCATACGGTCTACCTCAGAAACCATACGCTTTATGTGGTCGGGCAACTTGTCAAAATGCGTGTAAGCAACGATTCTTTTTTTAATGCTTTTAGCTTTACCTACATACAAAACTTTACCGTTTTTATCCAGCATACGATAAACTCCGGGATTAACCGGAGCGATTTTGACATTGTTTTTTATAACTTCTATACCATGCTTAATATCAGGCATTTAAGCTCCTATCAAAACTTTTGCCGCCGCTCTTGCCTCGTCGGTAATATGTTCGCCCGACAGCATGCGCGCCACTTCTTCGGTCTTTTCCGTGGCTGATAATTCGCGCAAAGAAGTTGTCGTCACATTATCAACTGTTGTTTTTTCCACTTTATAATGATATTTGCTTTGCGCCGCAACTTGCGGAGAGTGGGTAACAACCAAAACCTGTACTTGTTCGCCGAGCTTAGCCAATTTTTCGCCAACCGCCTGAGCCGTCGCACCGCCGATACCGGTATCAACTTCGTCAAAAATCATCGTTTCTACTTGTGAAGTTTGCGCTAAATTAACTTTCAAAGCCAGCATAAAACGTGCCAACTCGCCGCCGGACGCAATTTTACTGATTGAACCATACGGCGTATTCGGGTTGGTAGAAACCATAAAGCACACATCATCACGGCCATTCTCGTTCCATTGATTTTCCGGCTTGGTGGAAATTTGTGTCATAAAGCGAGCCTTTTCCATTTTCAAGTCCGGTAATTCAGCTTGAATTTTTCCATCTAGACGCAATGCCGCCGCCAAACGGGCTTGACTGACTTCAGTGGCTTTTTTAACATAGTCCTTATAGGCAGCTTCTTCAAGTTTACGCAAATTTTCAATATCATCTTCGCCAAGTTCTAAATTGCGCAAGTTTTCTTCCATTTGCTGCCAAACCAGAGGCAATTCTTCAATTGTTGTATTATGCTTACGGGCTAAAGCCTTGAGAGCAAACAAACGTTCCTCCACCGCATCCAGCTCATTTTGATTCAAACTTACTTCATTTGACGCCGCTTCAATTTCTTCACCCGCCTCATCAGCATTCACCAAAGCCGTATCCAGCAAACTATAAATATTGTCAAACTTGCCATTCAGCAAAACATTTACGCGGGATATCGCCGCCTGAGCCTGACGCAAGGCACTTTGCACGCCTCCTTGGTTCAACGCCTTGTATGCAGCGTCTAAATTTTCCAAGATTTTTTCGGCATTCATCATTTGCCGACGTTTTTCTTCAAGTTCTTCTTGTTCGTTTTCGCGCGGCTGCATTTTTTGAAACTCATCTACCCAATGCCGTAAATTGTCTTCATCAGCCTTTGACTGAGCAATTTTAGCTTCGGCGTTCACTCGGTTATCTTTGGCTTTTTTATACACAGCAAAAGCTGCTTTCATGGCAGTAATTTTTTCGGGATAAGCACCGTAATTGTCCAGCACGCTTAAATGCGTTGCCGGATTAAGCAAGCCCTGATTATCAAACTGTCCGTGAATTTCCACCAAATAACTGCCGATTTCTTTTAAGAGCTTTTGCGTAATCGGCTGGTCGTTAAAAAATATTTTACCCTTACCGTCTTGATTCAACGTGCGTTTAATAATGATTTCATGTTCAAAATCCAAATCATATTCTGCGCACAGCGCCGCCAATTCGCCTTTTTTATCGGCAACTTCAAAACTCCCGCAGACAGAAAGTTTGTCGCAACCGCTGCGAATCATACCGACTTCGGCGCGTTTGCCCAACAGCAACCCAACCGAATCTAACAAAATAGACTTACCGGCACCGGTTTCTCCGCTTAATACGCTAAAACCGTTTTGGAAGTCCAAATCCAATTTATCAATCAAAACCACATTTCTAATTGATAAAGATTTCAGCATTATTTTTTACCTCTCGGATTAGCGCTAATAATGTCGCCGACTTGGTCTTTGTGCGAAACTTTAACGCTGTTTACAGGCTTTTTCACCTCCATTTTTGTTTTTTCGGCTTTTGGCTGTTCTTCTTCAACCTCAACAGCAATTTCCTCTATTGCCTCATCAGGCTGTTCATCGGATTTGAACCAACTAAACCAACTGCTTGAAGTATCCTCTTCCTCTCTTTGAGGCTGTTCGTCAGATTTGAACCAGCTAAACCAACTGCTTGAAGTTTCTGCTTTTACTTCTTCAACTTCTTTTTTTGGTGTTTCTACTTTAACTTCCGGCTGTTCGGCAGACTTGAACCAGCTAAACCAACTGCTTGAAGTTTCTGCTTTTACTTCTTCAACTTCCTTTTTTGGTATTTCTACTTTAACTTCCGGCTGTTCGTCAGACTTGAACCAGCCAAACCAACTGCTTGAAGTTTCTGCTTTTACTTCTTCAACTTCTTTTTTCGGTGTTTCCGCTTTAGCTTCTGGCTGTTCGTCAGATTTGAACCAGCTAAACCAACTGCTTGAAGTTTCTTCTTTTGCGTCTTCAACTTCTTTTTTCGGTGTTTCTACTTTAGCTTCTGGCTGTTCGTCAGATTTGAACCAGCCAAACCAGCTGCCGGAAGTTTCTGCTTTTAATTCTTCGGTTTCTTTTTTCGGTGTTTCCGCTTTAACTTCCGGCTGTTCGTCAGATTTGAACCAGCCAAACCAACTGCTTGAAGTTTCTGCTTTTACTTCTTCGGCTTCTTTTTTCGGTGTTTCCGCTTTAACTTCCGGCTGTTCGTCAGATTTAAACCAGCCAAACCAACTGCTTGAAGTTTCTGCTTTTACTTCTTCGGCTTCTTTTTTCGGTGTTTCCGCTTTTTTCGTTGGAGCTTTGCTGATTTTTTCCATAACTTTAGCAGCCTTTGCCGTCCAAATACCATCTGGATAATTATTTTGCAAAATCTTATAGTACCCGGCAGCGTATTTATTCAACCCCAAAATGCCATAAATTTCCACTTGGCGATACAAAGCCTCTTCAATTTGCACTGTAGTTTGATAATTTTCCAAAACCACGTTAAAACGATTCAGAGCCGACAAATAATTTCCATTATTCAAATAATAACGACCGATAATCATTTCTTGACCAGCCTTATAATCGGCAGTCAAATTAACTTTTTTACGAGCATCTGCAGCATATTCACTATCTGGATAAAGCATAATCAGACGATTAAAAGCTTCCTCGGCTTTTTCTGTATCCGCTTGATCTTTATCAGCCGATGAAATCTGGTCATAATAGCACATACCTTTCAAATAATAAGCATACGCCACATCTTTATTGCCCGGATGATATTTTATAAAACGGTCAAGCGCCAGCACGGCGTCATCATAATCTTCATTTTTATAGTAAGCATACGCCCCCATTAATTTGGCTTTTACTGCCCACTGGGAATATGGGTGCTCAATTTCCACCTGTTCAAATTCTTCTGCGGCTTTTTTATATTTTGTTTTTTGCAAATCATCAAATGCGTTGTTATATAAATTTTCAACCGGTAAATCCGTTTGCACTTTTTCAGCAGCACAGCCAGAAATCAATAACACCGCCAACAAGCCATAAATTTTTTTCATCTTGTTATTCCTCAATTATTTGATAATTATGTGTATCTGCAAATAATTTTTTCAACACTTCATTATTGTGAAAATGTCCGCTTTTTTCAGCTGTAATATTTGCCAAAAGTCTATACACTGATGTATCCATATCGTCGATACAATCCAAAACTTTATGGTTAACAGCTTCATTTTCAACCCTGAAACCACCCTCATTCAAAATTTTTTCACCGTCTAAAACCACAGCATTTTCAAGGCTTCCGCCCTTAATCAAGCCAATAGAGCGTAAATAGTCAACCTGATATTTTTCACAAAACGTACGCGCCGGTGCAATTTTTACAGCAAAAACAGATGGTTCAATATCGCCGTCAAATTCTTGTTGTCCCACAATTTTAGAAGGAAAATCAATGGTAAAATGAATATGCAGTTTATCGCTCGGTTCTAAAATAACTTTAGCACCTTTGCCGTCATCAAATTCCACTTTTTGCAAAACCTTCAGATATTTGCGTTTTGCCTGTAACTCTTTCAGCGGAACTTTTTTCAATTCATCATAAAAAACTTTAGCACTACCGTCCATAATCGGTGTTTCCGGATTTGTTACTTCGATTCGCGCGTTATCCACGCCCAAAACATATAAAGCGGCCATAATATGCTCAATTGTGCTGACAATTTCTTTTTTTTCATTACCCAAGCAGGTGCAATTACGAGTATCCACCACCTGACCATATAACGCCTTAAATTCAGGTTTATTAGGCAAATCCGCCCGCACAAACACAATTCCGCTGTTTGCATCTGCCGGATAAAAAGTCATTTTGCTTGGCAAACCGCTATGCAGACCGATACCCTGAATTTCAAAAATTTCGCTAAAAGTTTTTTGCATAAAATTCTCCTAAAAAAATGGAAGGCGGTCTATAAGCCGAGTTCTGTACACGATTTGCTTTACCGTATCCGGCAAAGATTTGTGCGATAGCTATTCATCTACGTCAAACGTCACCGCTTGACTGGTGCGACCCACCTCTGGAGCGGAGCGGAAACACTCCGTTTCTTTAGCCCCAAAAGACTAAAGCCTCCTAATTTGGTCTTACATCAGATAGGGTTTACCTTGCCACAAACATTGCTGCCTGTGCGGTGAGCTCTTACCTCGCCTTTTCAACCTTACCGACATTTAGCCGGCGGTAATTTTCTGCGGCACTTTCCCTTGGATTTCTCCAGCCAGACGTTATCTGGTACCTTGTTTCCGTGAAGCCCGGACTTTCCTCATCAATGGATTTTACTTTCCCTGACGCAGCTATCCGACCACCTTTCCAAACTAGAAAATACCCCCGCTTATAAATAAAATCAATGTTTTTTAAGGATTTTCCCAACTTTAATTAAATTTTAAAGATTTTCTTCTAATCTGACAGCAGTTATTTTCAAAGGAGAAAACTATGAATAAATTTATTTTAGCTTTGTTGGCAGGCACATTTTTATGCTCCAACGCAATGGCTGACTGCAATGGTTTTTATTTAGGCGGCCGCGGCGGTGTTGTAAAGCACGACTATTCAAAAAAAGGCGACAACGCTTTTGACACAGACGGTTTGGATAAAAACAAATTGATGCTGAGCGGCGCTTTGGGTTACCGTTACAATTATTTTCGTACAGAATTAGAATATGTATGGCGTCAAAAAAGCAATAAAACCGACCATGAAAGAGATCAATGGGCAAAACACAATTTAAGAACCTATTCATATATGTTGAACGGATATTTTGACTTTGCTCCATACAGATGGTTTACACCTTATGTTGGCGCCGGTATCGGTTTCACTTCTATGAAATATAAAGATTCTTATTCTACAGGCGGCACCCACGTAGAAAACGGCAACTACAAACCAACTCGTTTCACTTGGTCTGTTGGCGGCGGTTTGAGCGTAAAAGTGACCAACCGTTTCAATGTTGACGCCGGTTACCGCTACTATGACATGGGCTCAATCAAACATGCTGATATCACTGCTCATGAAATTTATACCGGTTTGCGTTACGTATTCTAACAAAGTACTAAACACCATAAAGCCGCTAGCTTGTTAGCGGCTTTTTTTCTACTAAGGAGTATCCTCATGTCTAACAAACTTTTCGGCACCGACGGCATCCGCGGCATAGCCAATACCTATCCTCTTACCATAGATTTTTGCAGCCGCTTAGCTATTGCCCTTAGCCAAGCAATTTGCACCGGCAACAAACGCGTTGCCATTGCCCGCGACACCAGAATTTCCGGTGACATGCTTTTTAGTGCACTTAGTTCCGGTTTTACCTCTCAAGGCATAGATGTTATTGATTTAGGTATAATCCCGACTCCGCTTTGCACCACGCTGACACCAACACTGAACGTAGACATGAGCATAATGATTACGGCATCGCATAATCCTTATCAAGACAACGGACTAAAACTCATAACAGCCAGCGGTGATAAATTTTCCGATGAACAATCACATCAGGTTGAAGAATTGCTGGCTAAAGATTCGGCGCCTGCGTATTCTACAGATAAAATCGGAAAAATCATAAAGCATAGTGCCGGTTTAGAAAATTATTTGCACACCGTATCCCAAATGACACAGCCAAATGCGCTTAAAGGCATGAAAATTGTTATCGATTCGGCAAACGGTGCTTTTTCGAACATTATGCCGCAAATATACCGTCATCTTGGAGCCGATATAATTTCATTAGCCGATTCGCCAAACGGCTGCAACATCAATCAAGATTGCGGCTCTCAGCACACCGAAAAACTGTGTCAAACCGTGGTCGAAAGTCATAGTCAGCTTGGCATTGCTGTGGACGGCGATGGCGACCGTATTATTGTTTGCGATGAAAAAGGCACCCGTTTGAACGGCGACCAAATCATTGCTTATCTTGCCACATATTTTAAACAGCACAATCTCTTAAAAGGTAACACAGCCGTAGCCACCATATATTCAAACTTAGGTTTAGGCAAATATCTAAAATCTATTGGCGTCGACTACCAAACTTCGGCTGTCGGTGAACGTTATGTTATTGAAAAAATGCGCGAAACCGGCTCCAACATTGGCGGAGAAGAATCCGGACATATGGTTTTGGCCGACTATTCATTGACCGGCGACGCGCTTTTAGCCTCAATTGTCATCTGCCTTGGCGTTAAAGAAAGCGGCAAAAAGATGAGCGAGATTTTCCCTGTTTTTGTTCCATATCCAACCGCTGCGCACAATCTGCGTTTCAACAGCAAAGATGAGGTTTCGGCGCTATTAGAAAAAGCAGACTTTCAACAATGTTTAGCCAAAGCTAAAGAAGCTTTAGAAAATCATGGTTCTATTATTGTTCGCAAATCTGGAACCGAACCGGTGCTGCGTCTAAAAATAGAAGATGAAAATCAAGAGCTTGTAACCGAAATTTCAGAAAAAATTTTGGCTTGTATCAAAAAATTATCTTAAAAATAAAGACTCTTTTAAGACTCGATGATTACACTCTAAAAAAAAGCTTCAAGGAGAACAAAAAATGATAAAAGGTATTATTGCTTTATTCACAACCGGAATCATATTTAATCCCATGGCTTGGGCTGGTATAGGCGCCGGATTATACATGATGTTTAACTTTAATATGTCGCAAATTCATGAATTGGCTCAAAATTGGCGTGTTCACGCCGGTGTGCTGGCGATTGCGGCCGTTTACACTTTGATATTCAAGCGCATTTATCATTCCGGCGCCAACGGCGTAAACTGGAAAGCCACAATCAAAGGTATTTTTGGCCGATATTTTTACATTTTGTTTGTAACTGTTGTAACTTGTTTATGCTTTGTCGGCTATCAGCTTGGCACAAGTGAAGAAACCCAGCAGCAAATCCGTAATAACAAAAACGTGCGCATTTTGAGCGACGAAGCCCGCAGCGCTTATGAGGCGCCAAAATTGCCGGACGAAAAATTCTAAGCTAAAAAAAATAAAGCCGAGGTTCAAAACTTCGGCTTTTCTTTCACTGAATTTATTTTGCTTCGTCCGGATCACGCAGAACATAACCGCGTCCCCAAACCGTTTCAATATAGTTTTTACCGCCAGAAGCGCGCTCCAATTTTTTACGCAACTTACAAATAAACACATCGATAATTTTGAGTTCAGGCTCATCAATACCGCCATATAAATGGTTCAAAAATTGGTCTTTATTCAAAGTAGCGCCTTTACGCAAAGAAAGAAGTTCCATAATTCCATATTCTTTGCCGGTCAAATGCAATGTTTTGCCGTTTACGGTTACGGTTTGCGTATCCAAATCAATCTGCACATCGCCGGTGCGGATAATAGAATTTGAATGTCCCTTAGAGCGTCTAACCACAGCTTGAATACGAGCCAATAATTCTGACTTATCAAAAGGTTTTGTCAAATAGTCATCAGCACCATATCCCAAACCCTTAACTTTTTTATCCGGCTCAGACAATCCGGAAAGAATCAGCACAGGCGTATTGATTTTAGCGCTGCGCAGGTTTTTCAAAACCTCATAGCCATTCATATCCGGCAGCATCAAATCCAAAATGATGATGTCATAATCATAAAGTTTGGCAATATCCAAACCATCTTCGCCCAAATCAGTGGCATCAACCACCATACCTTCTTTTTTCAGCATTGATTCAATGCTTTGAGAAACCGCGTAATCATCTTCAACTAAAAGAACTCTCATTTTTGCCTGCCTTTCGCAAATAAATTCTCACCTAATGTTTTGAGTTTAAGAGGATTTTATAAAAATGAAAAGAGCTTGTTAATAATTATTAACAGCCTTATAATTTTTTTTGACCTCTTGGAAGTCTAGCAAAAGTGCTTATCTTTTGTAAGAGGTAAAACAAAGGAGTAATAAAATGATAAAATTGATGGAACTTCCCTATAATATTGACGCACTAGAACCCTATATCAGCCGACAAACCATTGGCTTTCACTATTTGAAGCACCATAAAGGCTATGTAGAAAAATTAAACAAACTGATTAGCGGTACAGAATTTGAAACCATGACGCTGGAAGAAATCATCATAAACGCGCACAAAAAAACCGAGCATTTAGACATTTATCACAACGCCGCGCAAGTTTGGAATCATAATTTCTATTGGCAGTCGCTAAACCCTGACGGCGGCGAACCCAATAAAAAACTTTTAGAAAAAATAGAAGAAACTTTTGGTTCGTATAACGATTTTAAGGATATTTTCAAACAAAAAGCCATGGAGCAGTTTGGCAGCGGCTGGGCTTGGCTGGCAGAAGACGGCAACGGCAATCTTTTGTGCTACAACACAAGCAACGCCGATAATCCGCTGATATTTGGCCACACGCCGCTTTTAACCATAGATGTTTGGGAACACGCCTATTATTTGGATTGTCAAAATCTGCGCGCCGATTATGTGGGTAAAGTGCTGGATAATCTACTAAATTGGCAAAATCTTAAAGCGTATGATTAAAAAACTCTTGCATTCTGTAGCAAAATGAGCTAGAAAAGGGACACTTAATGCGGTCCCATCGTCTAGTGGCCTAGGACGCGGCCCTCTCAAGGCTAAAACACGAGTTCAAATCTCGTTGGGACCACCAATAACAAAAAAAGCTCACCTCATGGTGAGTTTTTTGTTATTCCGGTGTCCCCGAGAGAGGAACTCGTAGAGTTCGAGCGGTAAGCCGGCAAAAACGAGCTTGCGAAGTTTGAGCCGTTGCGTCGCGAGGAGGACCCGCCCATCAAACAGCACATTCTTTCAACATTTAAAGCGGGAGTACCTAAATCTCGTTGGGACCACCAATAACAAAAAAAGCTCACCTCATGGTGAGTTTTTTTGTTATTCCGGTGTCCCCGAGAGAGAAAGGTTCAACGTCATACTTGGGTGGCACACCCCACAGGATGCGCCAATCCCGAGTATCCATAACGCCATTGCGGTAGCAATGTCTAAAGCGTTGCCGTGGGCAACAAGGTCGTAGATTCTCCAGTCTGCCTCAGCCTATAAAACGGCATGAGGCGCTGAAGAATGACGTTGAGAGTAGAGGCGTGAAAAACGAAAGGCGGGGATAAATCCACCCCGCCTGTTTTATATACTTACATTACCTCCTTATGAGAAAAACGTTTTTTACTGATAGCTGCAACTAGAATCATACGCGCCTGAAATGAAAAATTTGACTTTATATGTTTTTCCAGCTTTGAAGGTTACTTTTTTGCATGGATAATTATTGTTGCTAGCCTCATGACTATACTTACATGTTGTAAATTTATCCTCATATCCACCATCCTTGCCGGTAAAACATACTTCCTCAGTGAATTCTGCATTATAATCTGTTGTTCTTAGCAACTGTAAAGCTCTAAGATCAAAGTGAGGACAATATTGCTCACCACTATTACCATTTGATGAACATATTTCTCGGTAACAAAGATAATACGTTCCAGCAGGATATTGATATCCTTTAGAGTTATCGTCAGGTAATTCTTGATATTGAATTCCATCAACTGTTTTTGGATAAGTACCTGCATATTCATTTCCTTTGCTATCAGACAAAACGATTTCTAAATATGCTTCAGCTTCGGCACGATAACCAGCATGACCACATATCGCTTTTCGTTTTGAACTTTCATCATATTTAATCAAGAAGCCTTTCATTTCTCTCTTATAACAATCATCAGTATCAGAGGTCTTTGTGCAAGTGACTTTATAGGTTGTATTTTCACACTCTTCCTTGGTTGAATAATATCCTTGAGATTTACAAGTTTGATAGCAACCGCCAGAACCTTTTCCGCAGCCAGAGTTTGTGCCGCTTCTGCACTCTTCTATGGTAGCGTATGCTCCTTTGCTTGCATCACAACCACATGTTCCCCATTCATCGCCTTTAACTTCAAAACCATTATTATATGCATCGCTCACGCAGCCATTTGGTGTAAATTTTTTATTGTTACTGAATCTGAAACAATTTGATTTTTTAGTTCCTTCACATATCGTTTCATATTTTGTTACTCCATTAAGTGTTGTACAGCTTGCAGATTTATTACTGATTTTATTTATAGGATTAACACTTGGTGTACCACTTTCTGTATCTAAAGATGTGACCTTTTGTAGATTTTTCCAACATTGTGAACCATTTTTACATTTATAACCATCATCTAAATTACCTGTAACATGATTACTATCAGATACAGTGGCTTGACGATATTCATAGAGGCATTTTTCTTCTTTTTGAACGCAATCACCCCATTCATCGCCTTTAACTTCAAAACCATTGTTATAAGTATCGCTTACGCAGCCATTTGGTTTAAACTCATAATTCTTACCACGGGCACTACAACTTGATTTTGTTGTTCCCTTACAAATCGTCTGATATCTGGTTACATTGTTTTCATCAACACAAGTTGCAGATTTATTGCTGATTTTATTGTATGGAACAACGTATCCAGCACTAAAGGAAATAGAAGATACTTTAGACAACTTATCAAAACATCTGCAGCCGTTTATAGTATCCATACATTGGTAGTTTTTATTAAGATCAGTTAAGCCGCAGCTATCTTCTGTCGTGGCTCGACGATACTCATAAGTACAGCCGTCAGGCAATATGCAGTTACCCTTTGAATCCGGAACAGTGTTTCCTGCACAAGTGCAAACTCCGCCGATAAATTCTTTACCTTCCGGACATTCACATTGTTCAGTGCTCGGATTCCAAACGCGTCCGCCGCTGCAAGCGCAGCCGGTGGTTGGACAGCATTGTCCCTGTTTGGAAAAATATTTTTCTCCGTTGGTGCAGCAAATTCCGTTGCTCCAAGTTGTATTTTCTTTTTGCGCACCTTTTTTATACTTAACTTCATTTGTTCTTGATTTTGTACAAGATGTAAAATCAAAACAATTTTTCATCTTTCTATATTCTGTGGCGCTAACCGTAAAACCGTCGCATTTTTCTTCCGGTTTGTTGTCATCGCTGTCGCTGCCGTCCGAAATTTCTATATCTCCGCCGCCGCAGCTGCCGTCATCATCTGGCAAAAAACAGACAGCACTTTTTGCCGGCGACGCATACATAATCACGCCAACCAGCATAGCCGTCAAAGCCGCTATTTGCTTCATTTTGCTCATTGTAAAGCCTCCTTAAATTATATAACCATACAGTCCTAACTTTATACAAAGTCGGACTACTCCCCCATAGTTATTCTAACAAACTCTTGTAAAATAAGCAAACATAAAATAAATTTGTTATAAAATTGTCATATAAATGTCACAAAAAACTCCCTCACGCAAAGTAAGGGAGCCACAAATTTAGATTTTTTCTAGATTATTTAACCGCGTCCGGTGCCATTGGCGCATGTTCCGGCATATGAGCATGTCTATCTGCATGAAATTCCGAATGCTTATCTTTTTTGTGCGAATGATGATCATGGTCGTGTTTTATTTTTTTGCAGCCGCAATCCTTGGCGCAGCCTTTGCTATTCAAAAACTTTTCCATACCTGCTAAACCGTCAGTATTAATAATAATGATGTCACTGCCTTGAGCGTCAGAATAAGCAGGCATAGGCATCGCCGGAATTGGAGCCATCTGTACCGGCATTGGACGCGGCTTGTTCATTGGGCAGCGAAAACCGCATTGCAACAAAGCCTGAAACCCCATACCAGCCAAAAAGATAACCAACACAGCCAAAACTTTGAAAACTTTTTTCTTGCAGCAACAACCGCAGCCACAACCGCAGCCACAAGTGCAGCCACAAGTGCATTCTTTACCCTCTTGACAACCGCAATCGCAGCTTTTATTACAGCAGCATTTATGCTCTTCTTTAGCCGCTTCCGTTTTTTCTTTTTTATCCATCATATTTTCTCCTTCTAAAGACAAAAACCATTTCTGCATAAAATATAATTTCTTGATATTAAAATGTAAAGAT
>USCF01000006.1 GCA_900553115.1 uncultured Alphaproteobacteria bacterium | reverse complement strand
TATTATGCTAACGTTGTTTTTCGGTTGAAAATAATTTTTAATTTGAGAGTTTTATTGTGACATGAAAAAATTATTTTTAACACTAACGGAAGCAAAGAGTTTGGGTTAGATAACAGCTTTTCCGGCATTTTCTAATAAGCAAGAAGAATAAGGAAGAAATAACGGAAGAGATATTGGCAAAACGCTGTTCCCGTCTTTGATAAAACAAGGCGGTTTAGGTATTGTGTTAATTTTACGCCTCAGGCGAATTTTGCAATTTATTATCACACCCGTTGGATTAACGGCTCTTATTTTGAGCCATGTTATGGGGTTATATAATGACTAAAAGAATGTTAATCGACGACACTCAGCCGGAAGAAACCCGCGTTGTGATTGTTGATGGCAACAAAGTTGAAGATGTAGAATTTGAATCATCTTCACGCAAACAAATCAAAGGAAATATTTACACAGCTAAAGTAATCCGTATTGAGCCATCTTTGCAGGCTGCTTTTATTGATTACGGCGGCAACAAACACGGTTTTTTGGCTTTTAATGAAATTCATCCGGACTACTACAATGTTTCAGATGAAGTATTGAACGAAGTCAATGCCGAAGTTGACGAAATCATCAATAATAAAATTCAATATTTAAAAGAGCGTGAAGCCGAAAAAGCGCGTTATAAAGCAGAAAAAGAGGCTCAGGAAGCTCAGCGCCGTTTAGAAGCAGAACAAGCGCAAGAAATTGAAGAATCTCAGCTAGAACCTGCGCAAAACGTTATTCCGGAAAATGACGATTATTTGCAGGGAAACAACGAATCTGTTTCAGAAACAACAACAGAGAACACTGAAACACAAACCACAGATGAAGAGACGGCAGTTGCCGAAAATTCTGAAGAAAACAATGAAAATACTGCAGACGAATCTAAATCTGAAGAAGCACCTAAAAAACGTCGCCGCTATACACGCCGTCCGCGTAAAAAAGCTGAAGCGCCTAAAACCATGGCCGACGCTACCGGCACTGATGACGAATCCATTGAAGAAGATTGCGTAGACGATGATGATGACGAAGATACCGACGGCGAATCGACAGAATACAATTTTGATTTGCAGCGCAAGCTTTTGAGAGCTCGCAAGCTTTTTCACCGCAGCACAATTCAAGATGTGATAAAAGAAGGACAAACCCTTTTGATTCAGGTTGTCAAAGAAGAACGCGGCAACAAAGGCGCTGCTTGCACAACCTATATTTCTTTGGCCGGACGCTATTGCGTTTTGATGCCTAACCGCATTAAAAGCGGCGGCGTTTCACGCAAAATCACTAACGCTAATGACCGTAAACGCTTAAAAGGCATAATCAAAGAACTACCGCTTAATCCGGAAATGTCGCTGATTGTACGCACCGCTGGCGAAGACAAAACCAAAGCCGATATAGTGCGCGACTACAATTATCTTATCCGCACTTGGAACGCTATTCGCTACAGCGCCTTGCGCAATCAGCCGCCGGCAATCATTTATGAAGAAGGTAATTTGATTAAACGTGCTTTGCGCGATATGTATACAAAAGATATTGCTGAAGTTATTATCGACGGTGACGCCGCTTATCAGACAGCGCGTAACTTTGTTAAAATTTTATCGCCGCATAATTTGAAACATATAAAATGCCGCCGTCAAGGTGAAGCTCCGGTGTTCCAACGTTTTCAAATTGAAGCTCAATTGGATAAACTACATAATCCGATTGTTCAGCTGGAATCCGGCGGTTACTTGGTAATCAACCCAACCGAAGCTTTGGTTTCTATTGATGTAAACTCCGGACGCGCAACAAAAGAAAAAGATATTGAAGAAACCGCGCTCAAGACAAATCTTGAAGCAGCCGATGAAATAGCTAAACAGTTAAAAATGCGCGACTTAGCCGGTTTGGTTGTGGTCGATTTTATTGATATGTATGAACCGCAAAACAATGTGGCTGTTGAAAAGCGCATGAAAGAGGCAATGAAGGACGACCGCGCACGTATTCAAATTGCCAAGATGAGCATTTTTGGGTTATTAGAGATTTCGCGTCAACGCATGCACTCGTCATTTATGGAAAGCAACTATGAAACTTGTCCATATTGCCATGGTCATGGGGTTGTACGCACTATCGAATCCGGAACAACGTTGATTTTACGAGCTATAGAAGGCGAAGCTGTACGCGGTCAAAATATGAAAATTACCGCCACTGTTCCGACTGATATTGCCGCCTATTTGCTGAATCAAAAACGCAAACAGCTTTCGGCTTTGGAAGAACAATATCAAATCTGTATTGTTATCGCCGGTGATAATTCGTTAAAAGACGCTTCTGACTTCAAGATTGAGCGTGAAAAATTACCGAATCCGGTTGTTTGCAAAGAAGCCGCTGCCACTTGCTATGAAGCAGATAACATCGAAATCGATGACGAAGAGGCTGATAGCAGCGAAGAAACAGCGACCGAGGATAACAGCACAGACAATCGCCGCTCACGCAAAGGCGGACGCAGTCGCCGCTTTCGCCGTGACAGAAGACCGTTGGAACGTGAAGAAAAACCTGTTCAGCAACCGGTTGAAGGACCTAAACCGGAGAAAAAATCATGGTGGAAAAAACTTATCGGTTAATCCGAAAAATTTATTTTCTATGTTTATTGAGCTTATGCGCCGCCTATCCTTTTAAGACGGCGCTAAGTCAAGGTCTGACTCTAATATCTGATACCGAAACCGAAAACTATTTAGCAAAAGTCGTGCAGCCGCTTTTCAAAGCCGCCGGCGTCAGTTTTAACGCCAACAACATATTAATTGTCAGCGATAATTCCTTAAACGCCTTTGTCAGCGACGGCAACTATCTGTTTGTTAACACCGGAACTTTATTGAATATTGATGACACAAACGAACTGGCCGGAATTTTGGCGCACGAAACCGGACATATTTTAGGCGGTCATATCGTACGGCAGAAATTAAAGCTGGAAAAAATGCAATATGTAATGCTTGGTTCTATGCTGGCGGCTGGAGCTGCTGCCGTTTCCACCGGACGAGGCGACGCAGCCATGGCCGTTATTTTAGGCTCACAAAGCTCAGCTTTGAACAGTATGCTAAACTATCAGGTAGAAGAAGAACGCAGCGCCGATGAAAGCGCCGTAAAACTATTAAATAAAACCAAGCAATCAACAGCAGGACTAAAGCGTTTTATGCGCAAAATAAAACAGCAAAACGCCCTGAGCGGTATTGAAGAAAGCGACTACTTTCGCACTCACCCGATGACCACCGAACGCATCAGCCACTTTAACGAAGCGGCAAAAAGCAATAATTTCAGCGCAGCGAATCCACTAGACGCCAATCTGGCTATGATAAAAGCCAAGCTTGCCGCTTTTATGCTGGATACAGCTAAAGTAAAACGTTTATATCCAGCAACCCAAAACGACGCACCGGCGCGTTATGCTCACGCGGTTTTGGATTTTAGATTAGGCAATGTCGCCGAAGCGTTGTCCGAAATGAATAAATTAATCGACTTACAGCCGAATAATCCGTATTTTTATGAACTTAAGGGACAATTTTTATTTGAAAGCGGTCAAGTGGCAAAGAGCGTTACAACTTATAAAAAAGCACTCGAGTTGTTGCCTAATTCTCCACTGCTGAAAATTAGCCTAGCCCATGCGATTTTAGAAAATTCGCCATCAAAGCCACAAGCGCGAAAGGCTGCCGATTTATTGCAGCAATCTCTTATCAGCGTACCGTCGCCAACCGGCTGGCAGCTGCTGGCGCGCGCCTATGACATTTGCGGCGAAAAATCCGCTTCATACTATGCAGCTGCCGAATTTAACTATGCCATCGGCAATTTAGAGGGGGCGCAAAAGCAAGTGAAACGCGCTAAAAATGCCAATCCGGCAAAATCTATTTTATTAAAACTTGAAGATTTAGATGAACGGATTAAAGCAGACCTAAAAGAACGCCGTACATTTTAGTATTAATGAAACTTAGTCTCATTTACACAAAAGACCGGAAAATATCTCCGGTCTTTCACTGTTTTCAAAATCAACTTACCAGGTGTAACGAATGTTTCCGCCCACTCCCCAAGCCTTATAAGCCGAACCAAACGTATAGTTACCAAAAGCTCCCAACGAGAAGTTTTCGATAATTTCCGCATCGGCGCCAACTTCTATCCGACCCAAAGTTTCATTTTCAAGTGTCTTGTCAAACGTTGTATCGTTTACTTTAACTGCGCCGCCGTTAGCAACAGTCTGAACAATGGACGGCTTAATGTACCCGGTTGTCGGCAGCTGATGTTCATTGTTAAACTGATACTCGTATTTGATACCGGCTTCAAGCTCTATGTCATGAATAGTGTCAAATTCCACTGTTTTACCGGTAGAATCCTTGGCATCATCAAATTTGATATAGTCGTATGTTGCCTTAATGGACGGCGTCAAAACCGAACGTTTGCTGGTGCGGATATCGTAGCCGATTTCTGCTTGAGCACCGATATTTATACCATCAATTGAAGCACTGACATCATTATCAGCTTTAACATCGGCACTTTGCGTACCCCCATAAACAGCGCCATTCATAAAGAGATTGCCAAAGTATTGACGATAGTACGCACCGCCTAAAATGCTGGTAATATCAAGTTCGCTGCCATAACGAGATAAAATTTCGCCCTCGCCTTTACCGCTGTTTTCATAAGTACCGCTGCGGTAAGAACCAAACACGCCAAACTGGCTGTGAATGTTGAATTGGTGGTCAATACCAAAATCAACGCCATACATTTTCATATCGGTTTCTACCGGCTTGTCAAACGTGCCAGAGCGGTATACAGGTGTTGCCCACAAACGATTTTTTTGTCCCAAATCCTTAAAGTGACAGGTGTAGTTGTAGCCATCTTGATAGCAATCGCAGCGTCCTTTGCTCAAGCGCTCTATATTAAAGAGCAATGAGCGGCTTTGTTCAATAGACGAACGAGGCAAATCAATATAGGCAATAACTTCCGGATTTAGATATTTTGTGCGATAGAAATACCAATCATTTACGGTGGTTCCGGCATCATGGTCTATGGCAATTTCATATAACCCGTTATTTATTTTTGAAACAAACTTATAGTCATCTAAAGATTGTGCAGATTGGGTTTGCGCAAAATAAATCTTGTCATCAAGTCCCAAAGTCATCTTATTGCCGTTTTCAACCAAAACATTGGTTGTACCATAGATTTTATCGCTGATTATAATTCTATCTGCCGTATAGCTTGGATTGTCTATATTTATACGAATTGTGCCGTTTTCACTCTTCAAAGTGCTGATAGTCACATCAGAAACCACTCCATCGCCTAAATTAAGCAAACCTGAGTTAACCATTGTATTAGCCAATGTTACATCCGGCTTGTCTTTTGTGGCTTTATAATTGATAACCGAATTTTCGGCAAGGTTAAAGTTGTTGTTCAGCAAGGTATCGCCGGTATCTAAATTCAAATAAGATTTAGATACCAAATTTATACTGTTGTCACTCAAATTCAGAGTTGGTTCATAGTCAATATAACCGGTTGAACCAAGGTTCAAATTTGTGTTGGCAACATTATATACACCGCTGCCGCCCAAAGTGGAGTTAACAATCACCTGCGTATTACCCATATTGGCAGCAACTGTCGTTGCGCCGCCGTTGTATGTGTGAGAAATAACAGCAGGAGCAGCCGAATCGCCAGTAATAGTAACAGTACCTAAGTTGTAAATGTCATCGCTGGCGGTGTTCAAAACAATCTTTGCCGTATCCGCAAGCTTAATATTCACAATACCGTTGTTGGTGTTATAAATAGCGCCGCCCAAACCGCTTGACGCCGTGTTGCCGTTAAAAAGCATGGTAGTTTCTTTTTGCAAAACTCCGCTGAAATTACCATTGTTATAAACCGCACCGCCGATTTTGGCGCTGTTTCCTTCAAAATTAAGATTAGAAATATTGGTTGTGCCTGCAACCTTTACATCAAAATTACCAAGGTTATATAGAGCGCCGCCATTGTCGGACGCAGTATTTTTAACAAACTGAACTAGACCATTATCACCTAACTGCACTAAAATATTGCCTTTATCTGTTGGCTTATTAGGGTCGGCAGTATTAGAAATAGCACCGCCGTTAACAGCAGAGTTAGCCTGCAACAAAACGGAATATCCACCTTCAGCGTAAAAATTCATGCCCGAGGTTTCACTATAGTTAAACAAAGCCCCGCCTTCTTGACTGGCTGTATTGTTTTGCAAAACTATGTTTCCTTTTTCAGCAGCAATCCGCAGATACGACGTGTTTGATGTCCCTACCTCCGACTGATTGCTGCCGCTGGTCGCATTGGAAATAGCCCCGCCGTAAGCCGCGCTATTGGCGTCAAAAACTATGTTATGTCCATTAGTATGAATTTCCAACTGACCGCGGTTATCAGTAGCGATAGCACCGCCAAAGGATCTGCCGCTGACAGCTTCGGCACTATTGTTTTGGAACAAAATATCGTTGTTCTGCGCTAAAATCTCCAAACGGGAAATTGTGCCTTTATTCCACGACTGAACATGGATTGCGCCGCCTGATGAGCCGCTATTTTCTTCTGATTTACTTATCGCTTTATTATTTATAAACGAACTGTCAATAATCTGACTCAAACTGCCGTCTGACGAATTGTTAACAAACGCACCGCCAAAACTACTGTGAATAGAGCTGGTTACAGTGTTGTTTTTAAATATCGCATTGCTGATAGTGATTTTACCATTGTTATAAACAGCACCACCGGACGGTCTGATAACTTTTCCGGCTTGATTAGGCAAGGTTGTGTTGTCGATAACACTGTTGCCGATAAATTCAACATTGTTTAGTGTTGTGGCTTTATCGTCACCGCTGGCAGTTTCATCGTTGTAAAAAGCGCCGCCGTGAGCATTAACGCCTTCCGCAATGTTATTCTTAAAACTAATCGAATCCGCGTTTTGGGCGTCAAAAGTTCCGGCATTATAAACCGCACCGCCTCGCGCACCGGCTGTTTCTTTTCCGGTGTCGTCAAAAGCTTCGCTAGAAGTAGTCAGCGCTTTATTGTTTTCAAAAATTGCCGATCCGGTGACCGTAAAAGTACCGTCCGCCGTATTCATAACCGCGCCGCCATCGGCAAAGGTTGCTGAGGTAACGCTATTATTAATATAATTTTCGTTAATCGACGCATATACGCCCTCATTGGCAACTGCTCCGCCGCCTGCTCCTTTGCTTGCTTCAACGCTATTGTTTTTGAAAACGCTGTTGGTTGCCGAAAAATCTGCTGCGTTAGAAATTGCGCCGCCATAAGCTTTGGCTGTGCCTTTAGCCGAATTGCCAACAAAATTCTCCACTCCAGCAGTGTTGGTGAGTGAAACTTTTCCGCTATCATCTTTAGATATACCTTCTTCAATAGCATTGCGGATAGCTCCGCCATAGGCATTTTTACCAAAGGCTTGGTTATTTATAAAAGTATCTGCCGTTGAAGTCAAAACACCGCTGTTATAAATAGCACCGCCTTGAGCTGTTTCGGCATTAACTCCATTAAATTGCGCCAATTTTTCTTTAGTATCCGAAGTTTTGTTGCCGGCATAGTTGTTTTTATAAACATTATTTTCAGATGTTAATTTACCAACAGTTGGAACCTTAGTACTAGAACTTTCTCCAACTTCCGCGCTGACATTGGAAACCGCACCACCTTCGGCAGTTGCGCCGCTCATCGCATAGTTGGCATTAAACGTGCTGTTTTTGATAAAATTATCCTTGGTGCTATATGTAGTAAGAGCACCGCCAGATGCTACAAAACTTTCTGTTGCGGTTTTAGAAGAACTAACTGAGTTATTAGTAAAAATAGTGTTGCGAACTTGTAACAAAGTGTTGGTTGTACCTTTTTCACTACCGCTGACAACCACGCCGCCGCCGGAAAAATCTATATCACCATTTGTATTGTGACGATTGGCAATTTCTATGGTGTTGGTGACTTCTTTTTTGTTGCTATCCTCATACTTATAACCAATATAAACATTTTGATAGTTTATAATCCACGGGCCATATTGATTATCACCACCAGTTTCTTGCCTATTTCCTTCGGAATAGATACTGTTTTGAAAACTCTTGTCAACATATAGCGAACCAATATCTTTATGTTTACCAATCTCTAATCCCATTTTGTCATTAAGGTGAGTAATTGCAGTAGCAACCCCGCTATTGTTATTAACACCGCTGGCGTTGGCATGGGCGTTTTCGGCGTTTGCCGGCAAAGCATAGGCTAATGAGGCCGCCATCACATTGAGCAGCAAACATTTTTTCAAAACACTGCGATATTGTGCATTTAATAAACCAATTCCGTGTCCGCTGAGTTTCAACATCTATTTTTCTCCTCAAACATTACCAGGTGTATTTCATATTTCCGCCAACAGCAAATCCGTTATAATCCGAGCCGGCTGTGTAATTACCAAAGCCACCGATAGCAAAGTTTTTGGTCAGCATAGCATCCAAACCGACTTCAACACGTCCTGCCGTTTCATTTTTCAGCATATCATCAAATTTAACGTTTTGAACCGTTGCTGAACCGCCGTTTTCCAATAACTGCACTACAGAACCTTTTACATAGCCCACTGTCGGCAATTGTTTTTCATTATTAAAGTTATAGCTTAACTTTAAGCCCGCTTCGACTTCAATATCTTGAATTGTGTCATAACTTGTCTTTTTGCCGGCGCTGTCGGTAAAGTCATCAAAATTAATGTAATCATATGAAGCTTTTGCCATTGGCGTCAATGTTGCACGTTCGCTAACTTTAGCATTGTAGCCCATTTCAACTTCGGCTCCACCCTGAATTGCTTTGGCCGAGGCGGTGACTTCGCCGCTGTCAACATTGGCTTTTTGTTCGCCGGCATAAGCCATGCCTTTTAGATAAAACTGACTGAAATATTTGTGATAATACAAACCAACCAATGTGCTGTCTAAATCCAAACTGGTTTTAGCATTTTTGTTATAGTAATGTCCATTTTCACCGTTTTGATCATAGCTACCGGTGCGATAAGAAACAAATAAACCAGTCTTGCTGCTTTCACTCAAATTTACATTCAAGCTAAAGTCTCCTCCGACAATATCGCCTTTTGTTTCTACCGGAGATTTAAATGTAGCTTGTCTATAAACAGGACTTACCCACAGGCTAACCTTGCTGTTGTCATCTTGAACACGGCGCAGTTTATTGCCATAGCCGTATTCATAACGGATACGCGGAGAATTGTCATTTGCTGAAATATCCAAGTTGATAGCTCTGGTTTGTTCAACAGACGCGCGCGGCAGCATAAGGTAGTTTACAACTTCGGCACGAACTGAACCGCCATGATACAAATACCAGCTTAGAACACCGTCTTTTTCTTCTTTAACGGTTTCCAGCGTGTAAACTGTGTCATCATTTTGGAAAGCGAAATTAAAACCAGAATCCGTCGCTGCTGTTTCAGCAAATTTAATTTTAACGCCTTCGTTGTTCAAAACTTCGCCATTGCTCAGTTTTACATTAATAGTACCGCTGGCAGAATTATTTACTTTCAACACATCAGAAGTGTTGTTGACGCTGTCAACATCCAAATAAATAGAACCATTGCCGCTAACTAAATTATTTACGCTGATGGTAGAAATAACGCCATCTTGCGCATTCAATATACCTGCATGAGTAAATGTGTTAGCCAATTTTATGTCCGGAGCACTTTCGCTTGCCGTATAGTTAATCACTGCGCTTTCAACCGTACTAATGTTAGTATCGTTCAAAATATCGCCGGATTTTAAATATAACTGCGACGAATCTTGCATGTCAATAAAGCCGTTAACAACATTCAACGCCTGCGCCTTATCAATTGAGGCATTAGTCATAACTAATCTGCTGTCTTTCAAGCTAAAAATACCATTACCTGAAACATCTGCATTTAGATTTACGGTAGAAGTGCTAAGGCTATTTCCTTCAACAGCAAAGGTTCCTGAATTGTATAGGCTGTCACTACTTGAATAGAAATTAAGCAGTCCGTTATCACCGAGTTTAACCTTAAATTCCCCTGTGTTATAAACGGCGCCGCCTTTTTCGGCTGTATTTTGCACAAAATTGATAGTTCCTTTACCTGAATCAAGCGTTATGTTTCCTTCATTATATATAGCGCCGCCTTGTTTTCCTGCTCTATTGGCCTTAAAATATGTATTACCGCTATCAGAATTTGTAAGTTCAAATGTACCGTTTTGCTGTATCGACAACGCACCGCCGGCCTGAACCGCCGTGTTATTTTCAAAACCAAGACTGCTCTTGTCTGCTAAATCAAAATTAACCATTCCTGATTTTACATAAACAGCGCCGCCTTGACCATTTGCTTCTCCGGTTGCGGAGTTAGAGCTAAACAAAATATTTTTTGTTTCGCCCATACTTTCCAAATACAATATACCGCCGGCATTATAAACAGCGCCTCCGCTCAGGCCTGTATTTCCGCTAAAAGCAACCGTACCAACATCACTAGCCAATATATTAAAGGTTCCGGCATTATAAAGCGCGCCGCCTAAACCGGCTTTATTGGAACTAATAACAATATTTCTGGTTGCGTCAAGCTCAAAAGTTCCATTATTATCATTATAAATTGCACCGCCTCTGGCGTTTTCATCTGTCATTTCGCCTTTTATCGATATGGTATTATTGGTAATTTCCACATCAGCAGTTTCGGCAGAAATTTTAATTTTTCCACTGTTGTATACAGCGCCGCCAAAACCTTGCAATGTGTCTGAAATCACTTTTTTATCATTATCAACCGTGATTGAGTTGTTGCTAAAAGAAGAATTTGAAATTGTTGTTTCGGTGATCGAATTATTGTAAATCGCGCCACCCATACCTATTTTACCAGCATTAACAATGTTTCCGCTAAAAGATGAATCGTTTACTTTTAGTTTTGATAGCATCTCATTATTTGAATTTACATCGGCTTTATCATTATAAAGCGCACCACCGTAAGCGTTTTCTGCCGAAACCTGATTGTTTGAAAAAGTCAGGCGTTCCAAATCCATGTAGCCTTTATTGAAAATTGCGCCACCACGCGCGGTTTGTCCAGCTGACACCACACTATTAATCACAGCTTGGTTACCAATAAATTTACCATCAGAAATTTTAGCCGAACCGGCAACGTAAATAGCGCCACCGTTTACGGAAACCGGTTTCTTTCTTACCAAATCCGAATCGCTTCCAGCAAATTGTCTAGCGTCGGTTATAACAATTTCATTATTGCTAAAAATTACATTATTAGCTCGAATTACAAAGTTCTTATCACGGCTGGTCACATTTTCATCTGCGGTTGTTGAGGCAAGAACAGAACCATTTAAGCTCAAGCTGTCGCCATCAATTTTTTCCAACTCCGAAGCCACCAGTCTGTTTTTATCAAAAGTTGCCGTCTGCACCTCTTGACTATCGCCATCGCAATTAATTTGAATCAATCCATCGCCGGTATTTGCCGTAATATTACCATTTGCCTGTACAACGCCGCCGCTGATACTTTTTGCAACCGCTGATGATATTGCATTTATAGTTTTATTAGAGATAGTTGTACCTGATGAACTTGTTTGACCAGAACCAGAACTTGAACCGCTACCAGTATTTTCATCTAAGACCTTTTGTATTTTAACAATACCGGTACCGTTTTGAGTGATATAAGATACATTATACTCCTCAGCATTGTTAAAAGAACCGCGCATCATCAAAGCATGCCCAGAATCCACGGTAGCCGGAAAGTTGGCTTGACTTCCTTCTTCTTGCGCATCATCTTGAGTAACATCAGCTAACGCCGCCGAAGTTAATCCCAGCGCTATACCAGCCGCCAACAAATTCAACTGCCAGCATTTTTTCAAAACACTACGATATTGGGCGTTTAACATTCCCAAAGTATGGTTATGCGATTTAATCATCGAGATATCTCCTTTATATTTTGCTATACACAATAAAGCAAAATTATTAAGAAATATCTAAAATTTTAGCCACATAAGCTAGTTTGCGACGTACACAACCTGATTAAAGACATTCTCCATAAAGAACAGGCTGATAAAGCATATTGTCATAGAAATTACAGGAGCGGCCACCCAGCCGACCATAATTTTACCAACAATAGTCCAATTTATACCTCTTCCACCTTTAAGCAAACCCAATCCGACAATAGCACCAATAACAGCCTGCGTGCTTGAAACCGGCACCAACGGCAAAGTCGGCAAAGACATATTTTCTAACCAGTTATGCAAAGAAACCGATGAAAACAACAGCAATACAATAGCTTGTGACAATACCACAATCCAAGCCATAATCGGCGTCATTTTCATCAAATTATTACCAACTGTCATAATGATTTTTTTGGAATACGTCAAAATACCAACGCCAACCGCTACCGCGCCTAAAAAGAACAAAACCTGTTCCGGTGTAAACGTAGCCAGATTACCGATTTTTAAAGGTTTAAACGGGCATGATTCCACAAACATTCCCACCGCATTGGCAATATTATTAGCACCTAAAGCATAAGCACTGATTGCCGCTGTCACCACCAAACCAATACGGGTTATTTGATCCTGCATCAACAAATGGATATGCGAATATTTCAGCAATCGTTTGAACATAAAATACAAGATTACGGCAACAATACCCGATAACAGCGGACAAATAGTCCAAGTAGAGCAAATACGGGCCAAAGTTTCTAAATCTGTCGGTTTACCGGCATAGAGGTTCCAGCCTATAATAGCCCCAACCACAGCCTGCGATGAAGAAACGCTAAGTCCGGTACGCGCCATGGAATAAACCGACAACGCCGCCGACAGCGCCACCATAAACGCTCCCGCCAAAGCATTTACCGCACCAAGGGTCCCTAAAGTTTTACTGGTTCCTGCGCCGCCGTAAACCGCACCGAGAATCACAAAAAAACTGGAGATTAAAGCAATTGTTGTAAACCGCACCATTTTGGAGCCGACAGCCGTTCCAAAAATATTAGACGCGTCGTTAGCCCCCAATGACCAACCCAAAAATAAACCGCTGCTCAAGTAAAATAAATAACTGATGTCCATTAGATATCCCGCTTAATTGTGAAAATTAACAACGCATCTATACAATCTTCGGCCTTATCCGCAACATCAGCCACTTCACCAATCAACATATTCAGCTGGATTTTGTGTGCCAATTCCATATCTGAGGCAAACACGTTTTCTTTTAGGCGAGCGCTGGTTTTATCACTTTCATGCTCCAAAAAATAAACTTTTTGCGAATAGTCGCGCACCGTAACAAAATCTCTGAAAAAAGCTCGAGAAGAGATCGCCATATTTTCGGCGCAATCCGAAACCTGTTTTACCAACAGCTTAAAATCTTCTTGATATTGCTCAGGAATAACCGGCTGTTCAATATAAAATTTATGTGCAACTTCATCTAATTCATTGATAACTTTATCAATATTTTCAACCATTTGCAACACATCTGCACGCAAATCCGGAATCAAATTCTGCGAATACAGACTGCTTTCAATTTCACGGCGCAAATCATCGGCCTGAGATTCGATGTTTTTAATTTTTTTACTGGCGCGGCGATAAGACGGACTGCGTTTTTCTTTTAAGAATATGGCAAACGCCTCTTTAAAATACATAGCGCATTCAATAACTTTATCATGCATCAAATCTATTTTATGTTCCAGTTCCCTAGTGCTGGAAAATAATGAAATTTTCACATTAAACATTTTATACTCCCTTAAACTATAATTTTTCTTTTTATTAATAAAAAAGAACTTTGTCCATAATTATTTTGCAAAACTAAATTTTAGTCTTGCATATTTAAAAAAACTGACTACTCTGTCTTATGTTTGAACATTAAATTATTTATAAGGATAAAAACATGAAAAATTTTTCAATAATTCTTTCCAGTGTTGCAGTGGTTTTGGCCGCCACATCTTCAGTATATACTGCTAAACACGGTTCTGAAGGCGCTGCTTCTCCGGCCGCTATTGAAGAAGCTTTGAAAGCCAACCCTAAAATGATTATCGATGCTTTGCAAGCTTATCAAGATCAACAAAGAGAAGAACAACAAAAAGCCGCTGAAAAAGCTTTGGCCAAATACACTCCGCAAATTAACTCTTCTGAAAACGCTCCGTTTGTTGGACCGGAAGACGCAAAAGTTACAGTTGTAGAGTTTTTTGACTTTTCTTGCCACTACTGCAAAAAATTAGCTCCGGCTTTGGAAAAAGTTATGGCTGAAAACAAAGACGTTAAATTTATTTTCAAACCATTGGCTTTTGTTGATCCGGAAAATTCTCATTACCAAGCACAAGCTGGTTTAGCTGTATTCAAACAAGGCAAATTTACTGAATTTTACAAAGCAGTTATGGCTGCAGAAGGCAGAATGAGCAAAGACGCTATTGACGGCATCGCCAGAGGCTTGAATATTGACTTTGACAAATACAAAGCAGATGTAGAATCTGATGATGTTAACAACGACTTGTCTGAAATTGCCGACTTGTCTAGAAATATTCAAGTTAACGGCGTTCCGACAGTACTTATCAACGGCAAACACATTCAAACTATGAGTGCCGATGATTTGCAAGAAGCTATCAACGCTGCTAAATAATAATTTAGCTATAAACAACAAAACAGTCCTTAGCTTAGGGCTGTTTTTTGTTTATGCTTACAACTTTTATTTGACACCGCTTTTTAAATGAGCTAAGAATTTAATAACTTTAATTTTTGATGTGTGCTTATGACTGATACTGCCGCTGTTGCTATTTCTGTTATTATACCTATCTACAATGTGGAGAAATTTTTACCGCGTTGCCTAGACAGCGTTATTAATCAGTCTTTCAAAAATATTGAGATTATTTGCGTTAATGACGGCTCAACAGATAAAAGCGGTAAAATATTGGCTAAATTTGCCGAAAAAGACGCTCGTTTTCGCGTTATAACCCAAGATAATCAAGGGCTTTCCGCCTCCAGAAACAATGGAATGGAAGTTGCCAGCGGAGCCTATATTTTCTTTTTGGACGCAGATGACTATTTGCATCCGCAAGCTTTGGAAATATTCTATGCAACAGCGCAGAAATCCGAATGCCCGATTGTTATATCTCAAACCTTTTGCAAACTTGGCAAAGACACCTTAAACACCAAAAAATATATAGCCGATGAAGTCAGCTACAAAGTCTGCGACAACGCCTTATCCGACCTTTATAAATACCGTTTGGTTTCGGCAGTGGCTTGGAATAAACTATATAGAGCCAGCGCCATTCAGCGTTTTAAATTTATTGAAGGCATATATTATGAGGATTGGCCGTTTACTACCTGCGTTTTTTCTAATATTGCTAAATTTGCAGATACTGGCATAGATGAACTTATAAGACAGATGAAAGCACTGGGAGCGGTTGATACAAGAATTGTTGCAAAGATTGCCGGTGGGGCTCAGATGTTTGCAAACAGATCTAATAGTGAAGCGTTGAGGGTAGGAGAACGCAATGTTATTGCGGTTAAGGCAAAGCTAAAAAGCCTTAATATAAGTATACTTTCTCAGGACTGCGGAGAAAACTTTGGAAGAACAGTGGAATTTTATTCGGAAACAGGAGACTATGTTATTAAAGCGGTAGGGAAACCACTAAAAACAATATGATTTTAGTGGTACATAATTGTTACGAGTGGAGGCTTTATGAATA
>USCF01000005.1 GCA_900553115.1 uncultured Alphaproteobacteria bacterium | reverse complement strand
TCTTGAATCCTCGCTGGTAATTTTCGACCATCCTGTCAGCCAATTCCCTGTGCTCCCACTCGCCGAGTCGTGTAAGATGCCCTGATCCGCAGTCTTGGGCTGAAGCCAGTGAGTTGGGACAGATTGTTCAAATAGTGGAAGAAAATGCCATTTCTCTAGGCAAATTAGGTGTGCTTAAAGTTAAAAAGCTAACGTTTAACCCTGAGTTTAATGCTGCTGTTATAACTTTGAGAAAAGCAATCGCAAACACAGGAGAAGACGGAGAAGTCGAACTCCACTTGGATTATTATATTTCCAATCGAGCAATGTTTGAAACTAACCAGTTTGGCGACTATCTGAGTAATTGGGAAAATGAAAAAGCTTCAGCCGAAGCTGTGGCTCAGCAAAAAATACAGATTGAAAATGTAAAAAATAATTTGCGTAAAATGTTTGAGGATTTGGGCTATACATTGAGCGAAGATTTTGATTTAATGAATGACGCGGACTATAAAAAAGCGGAGGATACTTTAGAAGAGCATAAAATCGGTAATTTGCGTCGTTTGAAAGAGCTGATTGGAAATATAAAGGGAACAGCGGAAATAGTAAATACGAATAGAAAACGTCTTTTGCATGGCGTTGCTGTGTTGGAAAAAGACAATGAAGAAAAAGTTCAGATTTCTGCTGAAGAAGATTTAGACGAACTGGAAGAAAAAATAAAAACGTCAGAAGCCGACAAAGCTGTTCTGGATGTATATGATAAAGAAGAGCAAAAAAGTTTTAATAAACAGTTGTCTAAAATGCATGCTCCGTATTGTGCAGTTTATCCATAATAAATAAAGGCGAAAGATGTCAGAATTAGGTAGTGGTACAGAAAAAAAATTGCTTGCAGATGCTAATACGCAGCAAAACGGGCAGAATAACATTAAACTGCAATACGTTACGGACGATAAAATAAACAATAGTTCAGCTAAAGAGGTTTATTTTAGGTGGCTGTCAAGATTAGTTATTTTTTGCGCAGTGTTATCTTTGGGAGTGTTTTTGAGTGCTTCACTGGTTATTTTTCGCCTATCGCCGGAGATTATCGTGGAACCGCTTTTGATTATCAGTCAAAATGATTCTGAAACGATGGTGCGCTATGAGCCTATAACTCCTAAGATGCCGTCCATCAAGCAAATGACGGAATTGTTTGTAAAACAATATGTTATCATACGTAATTCGGTTATAAATGATGAACAAGAAATGAAAACTCGTTGGGGCGAGGGCGGAATTATTGCATATTTGTCAACACCCGAGGTTTATCGAGAATTTGTAGGTAAAAACGCTAAAAAGACAGAGAATATGTTTGAAAAAGGTTTTTCTAAAGAGGTTCGCATTGATAGTTTAAATAAGGTCAGTGATAGCAGTCCGGCTTGGATTGTAAACTTTACGGTGTATACTCTTTCACAAAAAAATAATGGAAACTCGCTGGTTTTTACCAAAACCAAGATGAGAGCCTCTGTAACGCCGAAATTTATTCCCGAACGCCGCACTGTGTTTACAAGATTGGTAAATCCTTTGGGATTTGTGGTCTTGAAATATAACCAGGATGAGATTCGTGAATAATTTGTTTAATCAATTTTAATCTTTTTATTTTAATATAGTCCCCAAAGGAGTACCCGAATATAACCATAAAAATGGTGGACATTCGGTAAATCCTTAAGTATAGTCGATTCTATACACTGATGCTAATGAAATTGAAAGAGATATAAATGTCGAAAAAAATTTTATTAATAATGGGATTATTGCTGATTTTGTCGGCGTGCAGCCTTTTTGGTTCATATTATGAGCCAGAGGCGGTGGGTCCGGGTAAGGATATTAACGAGCTTAAGCTTTCTCCGTGCGCCTGCATGCAGATAGAAACTATTAAAAATGTACCTAGTTGGTTTTGGGAAACAATTTAATTATATTTAAGGAAAATCAATGGCTGATCAATTAGGTATAAATAGCACACAGCAAAAACTCTTAAATTCTGGTTCACAGGTCAGAACTGGAATGCGTACCGGAGCGCGTCGAGTTAACCGCAATGAAAATAGTTTGGTGGTAAACGCCAGCGAAAAAAGATATTTGTGGACAGCCCGAGCATTTGCCGTTGTGACTGCTATCAGCCTTTGTTGCAATATGATTTTGCTTTTGACAATTTCAAACATAGTTCCTTTGTACCGTGTTGAGCCATATTTATTGACTTTGAGCAATAAAGAAGAACAAGTATATCGTATTATTCCGTATACTCGAAATATGGATTCTGAAAAAGCAATTACCGAAACATTTATTCGTGAATATATTTTGCTGCGTACTACTTTATTGGCGGACACCGAAGAAATGGAAGCCCGTTGGCAAAACGGCGGTGATTTGCAGGAAATGTCTTCTTCCATTGTATATCAGGATTTTTTAAAAAACACAGGTCGTAAGCTTATGCAGCGAATGAAACAAGACGGCTTGACCAGTTCGGTTAAAATCCTGACGGTGAATGAAATTGAAGAAGGAACATGGCAAGTTGAATATAGTGTTGATTATTATTTGCCTTCTTCATATAAACCGCGGACAATTCGTTATCGCGCAAGTTTGAAGGTGCAATATCAACCAAGAAGAGTTCAATATAAAGAAAGATTAAAAAATCCGGTTGGATTTAAAGTTATTTCATACGGAACCAAGCAATTAAAAGATTAACCATTAAGGATAGAAAAATGAAAATGAGTATAGGGAAATGGATTGTTATAGTGGCTGTGTTGTTTACAGCTGGTATCTGTCGTGCTCAATTGTTGGAAGAAACAATGGATCAATATGACGATCAGTCACAAGGAAACTACCAGCCTATGAATCTTAACTATGCCGGATTAGGAAATTCTATTGGCATGATACAAAGTGCTTGGCAAGACCCTTTGCAAAACTTAGGCGAAGGACAAACAAAACCTGCGTACTCCAAATATTATTGGACGCCGGATTTGGTTTTGCCTATTCGTGTGCGCGAAGGTATGATTACCTTGGTTAATTTTCCGGAATGGGAATTGATAGAAAATGTTTCATTCGGTGATATAGGTTCTTTCGGCGGTGAGATATCTCCTCCGAACACGGTTATGTTATATCCGCAAAAGGGAAGTCAGGTTGGTGTGGACAGTAACGTTGTTATTAACGGGCGTTCTGGCAATAAATATGTTTTTTATATTAAAAGTGAAGGCGTCAATACTGAGCGTTTAACCAACTCAATTATTGATATTGATGTGGTTGGTGGCAACGGTTCATCGGGAGACAGTCCCAGTAGTACGGGGGTATTAGGAAGCGGCGGTTCACGCCATGTAAATGCAACAGCTTTCCGCAGCGGCGGTTCTAAAAGCGTTGATTCCACTTTTACCAATCGTTTTCAAAAAGAAGATTGGTTGAAGAGCATACCAATGGATCCGACAAAATTCAGGTTTGATATTGAAATATATGTTCCAAATCCTGATGATGTAATTATTGCGCCGGAAAGAGTTTGGAGAGATGACATTTTCACTTATATTGACCTTGGTGAAAAAGCCTTAAATATGACACAGCGGCCTATTGTGACTTTAATTGTTGAACGGGTTGAAACTCCTGTCGGCTTTAGAACCAAAGGTCCAAACAATCGTCTGATTATAGTTGAGGGTGTCGGTGATATGGTTATGCGCAGCGGTAAACGTATGGTATGCTTAAAATTGCGCCGTTCCGATGAAGAAGGTCTGCAGTATGTTACCTATGCTGATGATCAAAATGATTGGGATATTGCTCCGGCTATTCCTGGTGGTAAAGCTGCGGCAAGCGGGGCGGCAGGAACCAACAATCCGTATGGTGACAGCGCGGCCGGAGGAACGGGCGCAGGAGCAAATAGTGCGGTCAATAACGGAGTCGCAGCTGGTGCTATGTCTGGCGGAGCAGGCGGTGCGGCTGCCGGTTTGAGTTCCGGAACCGGCGTTTCATTCAGCGGAGGCAATATGTCAGGTATGACGCAATTACCTAATTATGCCAATGATAATCCAGGCGGTAATACCGGAGCTTTATCCGGAGGAAATGGATTTAATGCCTCAATTTCGTCTTCTACTCAGCAGATAGGCGGTAAAGATTGCAATTCCGGAGCGACAAACCCATATCCGAAATATAAATATGGCAGTGCGTTTATCGGGCAAAATAGCGAAAATTTATCCATAGAACTCGGCACGGATTCTAATGTCAATAATTTGGAAGCTTTGTGGAAAGATTTGTCAGGCAGATATTCTGCTTTGCTGGGCGGATATGAGCCTTTTT
Organism: uncultured Alphaproteobacteria bacterium; assembly: GCA_900553115.1. Classification (GTDB taxonomy): domain Bacteria; phylum Pseudomonadota; class Alphaproteobacteria; order RF32; family CAG-239; genus RUG410. The sequence continues at coordinate 12,917 of USCF01000005.1, read as the reverse complement.
ATTCCGTTGATGCGCCGGCAGACGGTCAAGGCAAAGAGTTGTTTCACTTGAGGGTTGGACCGGTTAAAAGCTTGGAAAATGGTGATTCTGTTTGCAGTCAGTTGGGCCGCAGCGGAGTATTTTGTAGTGTTGTTAGAGTACAATAAAGTAGAAAAATGAGCAAAGAAGTATTAACACATTCGGACAGATATGTCCGCAAAACAAACCGAATAATTCTGATTGTCGGAATTATTACTTTATTTGTTTTCTTATTTGGGTTGATGCTTTTGACTACGGAAACTCCTGAAGAAGAGCAGCATTATGAAGTTGAAGACACAATTGATGCCGAATCTGATTTGGGAATGAATGTAAATACCAATAACGAGGCAGAGATTGAGTTTGATGACGCCGAAACAATTGAGCGCCCAATTACTTTAACCCCAAATCCGATTAATATGGGGCAGGTCGTTTTGGGAAACGACGCAACAAATGTGTTGACTATCGGTACCAATAGCAAAGCCGCCATAAAGATTGTATCGGTTGATTTGGAAGAAGTTGCTTTTGAAGGTTTTACCTTTGATACAAATTGTAATGGTAAAGAACTCAGAGGCAAAATTACTTGTACGGTTACAATGAAGTGGTCGCCGACAATAGCTGCCAATGTTCAGAATAACTTTAAAATTACTTGGCACGAAACCAATGTTTCGGATAAAAACGCAAAACATGATGAAGTTCCGGTTTATGGTAATGCCATACACAAAGAAGACTGTAATTTTTGTGAGGGCAGCGTAGGTAGCGGCACAAACTTGAATCAAAATGATTTGGAAAGCAGCGGTCATGTTCGTTATGCGGTTGGACCGGATGGAAAAGTTATCGGCGTTATTGGCGATGATGGAATAGTTCGTGACGCAAATGGCAATGAAATCGGTCGCGTCAACGCCGATGGTTTGATTGTGGATAAAGATGGTAATATTATCGGCGTTGCTTCTACCGGAAAGCTTGTTTTAGACGAGAATGGTAATGTAATTGGTTATGTCGACGGCTCTAATGTTGCGCATGATGTAAATGGCAAAGTGTTGGGCAATATGTTAGCAGACGGAACTATTATTGACAACGAAGGCTACATTAAAGGTAGAGCTGTCAGCAGCGGTTATGTTATGGATGCTAACGGCAATATTATAGGTAAAGTACTAGAAGATGGAACTGTCGTGGATTTGGATGGCAAAGTGATTGGCCGAGTCAATGAAAACGGAGAAGTTGTAGATAAAAACGGCAATATCATCGGACGAGTTGCAAAGTCCGGTGAGGTGGCTTTAGATGAAAATGGCAATCCAATAGGGGTAGTAATGCCAAATGGCGATGTCGTTAATGAAAATGGTGATACTGTCGGTCATATTGATGCTGAAGGCAATGTTTATCAGCAGCAAAAAATAGGCCAAAAAGGCGCGGCTGCTCGTTTAGTTTATGATGCTAACGGCAATATTATTGGTTATGTCGATGAAAATGGCATTGCTTATGATTTTAATGGCAATGTTATTGGTCATGTTGATGAAAACGGCAATGTTATAGATGCTAACGGCAATATTATTGGTCGTGTTGGAGAATGGCGCGATTTAGCGTATGATGAAAACGGCAATGTGATTGGTTATGTTGATGAAAATGGTATTGTCCACAATGGAAAGGATATTATTGGTTACATTGATGAAAATGGCAATATTGTAGGCGACAAAGACGGCACTAATTTATACGATCGTCCTATTATAGGCAAAAAAGGCAATACTGTTCGGCTAGCTTTTGACAAAGATGGCAATATTATTGGCTATATTGATGAAAATGGTAATGTTCGTGATTTTAACGGTAATATTATCGGCCGCGTTGATGAAGACGGCAATATTTTGGATAATGAAGGCAATATTATTGGCCGAGCAGGTGAAAACGCTAGTTTGGCGCTGGATAAAAACGGAACTATTATTGGCTATATCAAAAATAATATCGCCTATGATAAAAACGGAAAAATTATGGGCATTGTCGATGCAAATGGCAATATTCGTGTGTTTGGTATGATTAAAGTCGGTTCGCTTTTGGATAAAATGTTGTTGCCGATTACTCCTGATGGCAAAGTTTTGGGCGAAATCAACAATCGTGGCGAAATTGTAAGTCAAAACAAAGTAATTGGCAGAATGCGTCCAGACGGACTTGCGACAGATAAAAGTGGTGGCAAAATTTTAGCCCGAGGTCTGCACTCTGGCTATATAGCCAGCTGGGGCTGCAGATATGAATATAAATTAGATAAAGATGGTGTTGTCCGTAAAGAAGGAAATGATACAGACTTTAGAGTTTATGCCGATGGTACAGTTTGGTCGCCTGATGGTAAATTTGTAGGAAAAATTATCAAGACAGGCAGTGTCTATGATGATGAATGTAACTATATTGGTGAAGTTAATGCTGATGGATCTGTCCGAGATGCTTATAATAAAGAAGTTGGTTGCGTTAATCCGGATGGAACAGTTTTGGGCCTGGATAAACCTCAAATCAAAGGTCATTTGGTTGAACCAAGAACAGTTATGTCGTTGGATTGGCAGAATATGGGTACTTTAGATGAGAATGGTACATTGCGTCAAAATGGTATTGATGTTATTGGCTGCGTTAATGGACATGGCGAAGTGTTTGACAAAGATATGTCATATATAGGCAGTGTTTCAAACGCCTACTATGCTTATGATTTGACGGGTAAGTTTTTAGGGACTTTTGATAAAAAAGGTAATTTACCAGCCATAGGCAAAGATGGAGCGCATTTATTTTTGAAAAATCTGATAGCGGATAAAAATAATCAGATTATAGGTTTTGCGGCACCGGAAATTAATATTTTGATAGACGCAAAGGGCAATATTTTAGGACATCTGTTTCCAGACGGCAATGTTTATAACTCAGAGGGAGAGGTCGTTGACCAAATAAGTGGTGATGGAACCAGCGTTTATAATGGTCAGCCTGCCAAGTTTTTGAAAACAGGGTACGTTGTGGATATGGACGGACAACTTATTGGGTACATTAGTTTTGATATGGATGTTGTCAAGGTTGATGGAAGTGTAGTTGGCCACGTTGATGCAAACGGTCGTATGTTTGATGAAAATGGGCGTCAGCTTGGCGGTGTTGTTGTTCAGGGCGGAGTTCGAGGATATAACGGTAGCTATATGGGATATGTAGTTGCTTCGGGAGATGTAGTAGAACTTATGTCTGATGGCAATAATCAAGATTTAGACGGCAACGAATATCATCTTGGAGATGTTACCGGTCGCGTTGTTCCTGATGGTCATGTTGTAAAAGACGGTCGTTTGCTTGGTGAAATTTTACCCGAAACGGCAATGATTGATATTTTTGGGAACTATGTTGGTTATTCTGATGCTTATGGTATAGTAAACGGTGCCGATAATCAGGTAATTACAGCCTTATTACCCGGCGGTGTCACAAACAATAATATCTCTGCTTTGCCAAAAGGAATCGTAATTGACTTTGGCGGTAAAGTTATTGGCACAGTTTTACCTGATGGTAGATTTTTTGACCTTCAGCGTTCTGCGAGCGGTACGGTTATGGCTGACGGTAAAGTAATAAGCAACGATGGTAAATTGCTTGGAGAAGTTGTAAACGGTGATATTGTTATCGGTAATGATGATAAAGTTGCTGGTATGGTCGGCTTTGATGGTAAAATTTATCAAAACGGGAATGTTGTGGGGCATCTGTTAACCGACGGTTTTGCCGTTGATAACCAAAATAATGTGATTGGTCATGTTTACAGCATAGGTAATACAATACTTTCTAATGACGGAGATTATATTGGACGTTTAGCGGCTAATGGCAAAGTTATTGAAAGCAGAAATAAAGAAATTGGATATATGAAGAGTAACGGCTCATTCATTGATGCTGATAAAAATGTTTCGGGATATTTGTTGCCTGAAGTTGCGAAAAATCGGAGGAACTAATGAAAAACAGCGGAATCAAAAAATATCTGCAAACCATAATCCTTTCATTAGGAACTTTTTTGGCGTTTAATCAAGTGGTAAATGCTGCAGAAATCACCGCTGTTGATTTTAATGGCGAAGTGATTGGGCAAGTTATATCAAATGGTATGGTTATCAGTCCGGATGGAGCTAATATAGGATATATTACCGCCGATAGTTTGATTCTGAATGAGGACAATGAAGTGATAGGCGGGGTTGTTCCGCAAGGTGTGGCAATCGGCACAGATAATCGTCCTTTAGGAAAAATCAATAGTGACGGTGTTGTAAGAAGTTATACTGGTAAACCTTTAGGTCGTGCTTTGCCAAACGGTTTGGTCGTCGATGAGCAATATAATGTTATCGGTTCGATTTTGTTTCCAGGGTTGATTTATTCGGCTGACGGAAATACAATCGGCCGTCTGACCGGAGCTGGAACTTATACAAATTTGGATGGTGCTGAAATCGGATTTGTTTCGGCTAACGGCTATGCGTATCGGAAATCTGGCGATGAATATATTTTAGACGGTAGGTTGATGTCGTCTAAAATGGTGGTTTCACTGAGCGGAGAATTTATTGGCAGTATTGCTCCTTCTGGAAAAGTTATAAACTTTGAAGGTAAAGAAATCGGATCAGTGCATGCCAATGAATATGTTTATGATTCAGAAAACAAAGTGATAGGACGTGTTGTTCGCACCGGTTATGCTTTTGACTTAAACGGACGCTATATGGGAATTATCACATATAATGGTGTGGTGGTCAGCGGAAGCGATAAAGTTGGTTTTTACCGCGCTGACGGCCATATTGTCAACAGCGACAACGAGGTTATAGGTTTTTCTGTACCGATGTCAGCCACTGCCAATGACAATGAAGGACACTATATCGGTAGAGTTTTGCCAAAAGGTGTTATTGCCAAAGGAACTGAAATTATCGGCTACGTTGGTGCTGGTGCTGATGTTTATAATAAAGACAATCAACAGATAGGCCTCATAACCCAAACTGGCCCTGTGTTTAATGCATTGGGAAATTTAATTGGTCAGTCCATGGGTAATGGCGCGTATATTTCTTTGAATGGTAGCAACATTGGCCGCATGAAAAAAAATTGGGCTTTTGACGGCAATGGTATGCTTGCCGGCGGTTTAGTGCAAAATACCATAGCTATAAACGGTAACAATAAACCATTTGGTGTTGCAGAAATAAATGCAACTATTCCAGATGGTTCGGAAAAGAAAAAAATATCTCCGTTTGGCTATTTGTTGTCAGCCGAAAACAAATTGGACGGTAGAAGCCGTTACCTTACCCCTATATTAGGTTTGGAAGGGCAAGTTTATTCGTATCTAACTCCAAACGGAACTCTTTATAGAGAAGTGTCCGATGTTAAAATGAATATGAATGGTTCATTAACCGGAAAATCTGGTTATATCGGAAGTCAGTTGGATGTGCGCTATGCTCTGAGTTTTAAGGGGCAGTCTTTAGGCCGTATAGCTGCAAATAATTTGCTTTTAGACGATAAAGGAGAAATTGTTTATAAGGTTACTCCTGGCTATAATGTTGTTGAAACCAAAGGAAATGTTGGCGAAAATATTATGCCTTTGCGCGGTTTTGCCGGTTCTCGTATGGTTGCGGTTGGCACAAACGGTGATTTACTAGGCTATGCTGGGTACAACGGAAAAATTACAGATTTAGACGGCAATATCTATGGTAAGGCTTTGTATGGTAATTTTGTAAGCGATAACAATAATTCTGTAACCGGTAAATTAGTGCCGTTTGTTGGTGTCAATAATGACAAATGCGTTCAGCTTGGTGTTTTAAATGGACGCGGTGAAATTATAAATAATCGTGATGTAGCTGTTGGACACTTGCTGCCAAACGGTCAAGCTGTTTCCGATGTTGGTTCGTACATAGGTTATTCTATTTTTGAAAGCGGATTGATTGATTTTGATGGCAATTACGTCGGTGTTGTCAATGCAGGCAAGGGAATTGATAATGCAAATAAAAATCTTGGTTGTGTTAACCGTCAGGGAATAGTCGTTGATAGTGATAATAAATGGAAATATGGTGTTATAACTCCTGCTCCGGCAATTGATTTTGATAATAATATTATTGGACAGGTTATGGAAAATGGTTCTGTCGCCGATAATAATAATCAAATATTGGGGGCAATGCAGCCAAATGGAAATGTGATTTCAAAATCTAAAAAAGTTATTGGTAACGTTATGCGTTATAAAGTTGCATTTAGCAATGATAATACTTTTTTAGGTATGGTTCAAAACAACGGACAAGTCTGGAATACAAAAGGTGAAAACGTTGGACAGATAAATTTTGACGGCAGTATTCAGCATAAAGGAGAAACAGTTGGCTTCGCACTCTATGATTTTTATGCTTATGATGGAAACTTCATTGTATACGGCTATATTATGAAAGACGGTACGGTATTGAATACTGCCGGCAGCCGTGTTGGCAAAATGGATCGAGGCTTTGTTGTTGATAAGACAGGGCAGGTTGTAGCTCGCGGAAACAGAGATTATACTGTGCGTGACGCAAGCAATAATGCTGTAGGTGAACTGCAGATAGATGGTAATGTTTTGGATTATGACAATCAAAATATCGGCTATTTATCCGATGCCGGCGTAATTCGCAACACAAGCGGAGATGAATTGGCCAAGGCATATCCTTTGCAGTATTATATTGCGACAAACAATAAGAAAACAGATACCAAACAGGATTGGGCCGATTATAAAAAAGTACAGATACAAGAGGAAGGTCCAACAAAAAATGAAGAAATTCAACAATCGCAGCAATCATCAGGCGGTCAGTTTAGCCACCGTATTATAGGTATTGCCTTAGATCCTAACGGTGATGTTTTGGGTAATATTTACGATGATGGTAAGGTTTATGATGAAAACAATAATCATATAGGTTATAGAACTCCAAATGGTGAGATTATTAATAAGGAATATGAACCAATTGGATGGGAGGATGTAAAAGGTTTATCGGCGCAGAATATGTTTGTACCGGCTGGAACATTTGGCAATGGCAACGCTTATGGTATTGGCAATAAACCATCGTCACTCGGACCTGGAGGCGGCTACGGAGCAGGAGAACGATATGATCCTAACAAAGCAGCTGCATTGGCAAATTTGCAGGCTACCCGACGTTCTGGAATGGCCGTAGGATCAATAAGTTCAAATGTTTCACCGTCAACTTTTACCGGTTATGAAGAAGATGGCTGGCCGGATATGGGGGAAAAAACGCTTTCAAGCTGGAGAGTTGATATGAGCGAAATGATTTTGGAAGACAAACCAATTCCGGCGGTTTTGGCACGTTCGGTTTATGCGTCAGATGGTTTAGGTTCAGGAATACCTGTGACGGCAATTGTCGAACGAAATGTTTATGCCGAAGAAGGACGTAACATTGTTATTCCTGCCGGTTCCAGAGTTATAGGTGAAATCGGCGGAGAAACTTCAGGCAGCAGCGGCGGCAATAGCGGCGGAGCTGTCAAAATTGATATATCATGGAAAAGATTAATCCGTCCTGATGGCTCTCAATTTAAGATAGATGGTTCTCAGACTGCTGATGCGCAAGGCAGAGCCGGTGCTATTGGTTATTTGGATGAACAACTGTTGAAAAAATACACGGCGCCGATGTTGATTACAGCTATGGAAAGTGCCACTGCATATCTTATGGCTTCAGGAAATGGAACAAGTGAGGGAAATGGTTATTCTACAACTTCGTCAAAAAGCCAAGCAGCTACTGATGCTCGCCAAAACTTTTTGGATCAAATGGATGAAATTTTTAAGGAAATTATTAATAAAAAAGCAGATATTCAAGCTGTTACTTATGTTCCTGCCGGTACGCGTATTATCATCTTTCCTAAAGTCGATTTATGGCTGAACAATCCGGATAGAGCAAAGAAAAATAAATCAGAAACTTCAGGTAAGGATGAGCTAAAAGGACTAGCCATGAAAAACCCTGAAAACTTTGAGGCTCCCAGCTCTGTTTCAACTAATGAGGATTATGATGAAAATATTCGTCCGACCGGTGGCAACAGATCATCAAGTTCTAAAAAGAATAACAACAACAGCAGAGCATCTCGTCGCCAGCAACAGCTGAGGGCTGAACAGCAGCAACGTATGCAACAAGGCCAAGGTCCGGCGGAAATTCAACAAATTGAAACTTCAACCGATGACGATATACCGTCGCTGTTATAGGAGAAAAAGATGAGTGATTTTTCAGTTTTGGAATCTGTCTTGCGTCCGTTGTCCTATTGGTATAATCAGGATAATTTGGAGGAAGTTGCAATTAACCGCTCGGGGCAAATTTGGCTGCGTGTGCGTGGAAAGCGTGCGTATCCGTGGGTAATGTATAAAGATGAAAAGTTATCTAAGTCGTATTTGATTGATTTACTTTATATTATTGCTAACACCTATGAGCTTAAATTTGATCCTTTGCAAGGTTCACCTTTGGTGTATGCCACAATTCCCGGAGATCATCGTTTTTCAGCGATTTGCGGCCGTAACGTGATGTATGACGAAGAAGATTTAACCGGCGGTGTGGCGTTGGCAATTCGTTTGCACTCTGATGACGTGGCGTTTGGATTAGAAGATTATGGTATGCGTCAAGGTCACGCTTTGCAAAAATTAAATCCTCTTAAAGATATTAAAGTTCCTGACGATGCATACGAACGCTTACTTTTGTATATTAAACGCGGTGAACATATTTTGGTAAGCGGTGCTACTTCTACCGGTAAAACAACGTTTTTGAACAATCTGCTAAAGATTTTGGATATTCACAAACGAATTATTACTGTTGAAGATACGCGCGAATTGATTGTGCCGCATCCAAATCGTGTTCACTTGGTAATGTCACGTACCGACCAAGCTAATGAAATGGACTATTCAAAAATCATCGACTTGGTTGTGCGCTTTACGCCTGACGCCATCATCGGCGGTGAGATTTCCACAAGTAACGCCAGCGGTATTTGGCAACTGATGGGTTCCGGTCACGATAACTGTTTTGCTACTATCCACGCCGAAAGCTCGCAAGAAGCTTATCTGCAATTTATCAAACGTATCCAAGCTTCTACACAAGGTACGGTAAATGTTGAACAAACACTTGATGAAATGAAACGTAAACTGCATGTGGTGCAAATTTGCCGTTTAGGCAATACGCGTGCCATTACTGAAGTAACCTAGAATTTATTTCATAAAAGAGCAAACTTCGGCTTTGAGAACATCAAGGCCGATTTTCTTTTCCGAACTGGTAGCTAACGGTTCGGGCATAGCCGCTGCGTGTTTTTTCAATTCTTCAATAATTGCCAAACTGACTGCCGATAAAGCTTTTTCAGAAATTTTATCGATTTTGGTCAGCACCACCTGATAGGTAACTGCAGATTCGTCAAGCAATTTCATAATTTCACGGTCTTCTTTTTTTAAGCCATGGCGGGAATCTATCAACAGAAAAACTCGGCGTAAAGTAGGTCTTCCGCGCAAATATGTTTTTAAGACAACTTGCCATTGTTTGACTAATTTTTCCGGCGCTTTGGCATAGCCATAACCTGGCAAGTCAACCAAATACAGCTTATTATCAAAGTTAAAAAAATTCAGCTGCTGTGTGCGCCCCGGAGTGCTGGAAGTTTTCGCCAGTTTAGTTTGATTAAACAAAGCATTAATCAGACTTGATTTGCCAACATTAGAACGTCCGGCAAAAGCAACTTCATCAAAATCAGACTCCGGCAGCTGCACTAAATCTGCCACACTAATCACAAAATTACATGGTCTTGTGAATTGCGCATTGGCAGCCAGCAGCTCTTCTTTAGTAAATTTTTCGCTCATTTTACCCCGTTTTTATACATAATATATCTTTGCTGAATAACCGACAAGATGTTGCTAAGTGTCCAATAAATTACCAAACCTACGGCAAAATGTGCAAACATTATCATAAAAATCAGCGGCATCATCGCCATCATGCGTGCTTGGTCTTTGTTTGTCGGAGCCGGATTAAGTTTTTGTTGAATAAACATGGTAACGCCGTAAATTAGAGGCCATACGCCAATATCCAGCAAAGACGGAACATAAATATGCGCCCAAGTTGAAATTGTCAGCGGGTCCGGAGCAGACAAATCTTTAATCCAGCCGATAAACGGTGCATGACGGATTTCAATTGCGATATTCAACACCTTATACAGCGAGAAGAAAATCGGAATTTGAATAAACAGAGGCAGACATCCGGAAGCCGGATTAACTTTTTCGCGGCTATAAAGCTCCATAGTTGCGCGCTGTAACGCCATTTTATCATCTTTGTACGTTTCTTGCAGCTCTCTCATTTTTGGCTGCAATTTTTTCATTTTAGACATACTCTCGTATGACTTGTTAGCAATTGGAAACATCAGCAGACGCAGCAATGCCGCAAACAGCAGAATTGCCCAACCCATATTGCCAATTAAACGATACAGATAATCCAAAATGTAGAAGAATGGTTTAGTCAAGAAATAATACCAGCCAAAGTCAACGTTTAAGTCAAATTTTTTGATGTTTTCGGAATACTTATCCAAAAGTTTAATTTCTTTAGCGCCGGCGTACATTTGCGAGCTGAAACTTGCAGAGCTGCCGGACTGAATTTGCATCGGCAGACCTTTAAAGTCCAGCTGGAAAGTGTTGTCATTGTTTTTACGCAAGGTTACTTTTGCTTTGTAGGTGTCATTAAAGATAAAAGCGCTGAACCAATATCTGTCGGTCAAAGAAATCCAACCACCGGTGGTTTCAAAAGTTTCAGGCTCTTTTTCTGTATCAAGCTCACTGTATCTGATTTCTTTTAAATCACCGTCAATAATACCGGTAAAGCCTTCATGCACTACACTGCGGCTGTTTTGTTCATTGGCGATTGTTTTGCTGAACAAACCATACGGATAAACCGTAATTTCATGTCCGCTGTTGTTTTCTACTGTTTGTTTTATGTCAAACAGGTAGTTGTCATCAAGGCTGATGGTATACATAAATTTAACGCCTTGTCCGTTTTGCCAAACCAGCGTAACCGGCGTACTTGGCGTCAATTCCTGATTACCGGCAACCGTCCATAAAGTGTCTTTATTTGGGAGCAATAAACTTTTGTCACTAGAAAGCCAGCCATAGTCAGCATAATAAGAATTTTCGGTTTTAGCAGGAGATAAAAGCTCAACATCTGGACTATCCGCGTCTAAGGTAAGTTTGTATTTATCCAGCAGAATTTCATCAAAACGAGCGCCTTTCAAGCGAATGCTGCCGTTAATAACGCCGTTGCTGATTTTTAGGCGTTCATCTTGTTTAAGCACTTCGTCAACCGGCGCATAAATTGTTACTGCCGTATCGTTTGTTTCAGGCATTTCTTCAGCAACAGGCGTTTGCGCCTCTTCGGTCACAACTGTAGTTTCTGTTGTTTGTTGCGGAAAGAAATAGTTAAAACCCAGCACAACCAAAGCCGACAAAAATACGGCGGTTATAAAACTTTTGAAATCATCACTTGACATAGTAAGCTCCCATTAAACAAATCTTCCTCTATCTAAAATAAAATTGCTGAAAAGGCAAGTAATTATAGCGACTTATGCTTTGTTTCTTTTTGCGGCACGGGGTCATATCCGCTCCCGCCCCACGGATTGCAGCGCAAAATCCGTTTTATACCTAAATATAGTCCTTTGCAAACACCATGAATTTGAATTGCTTCAATCATATATTGAGAGCAGGTCGGTCTAAAACGGCAAACTCCAGAGCACCAGGGTGAAATGCAGAGTTGATAAATTTTAATTGGTAGAATGAGTAGTTTTTTCAGCATTCTCATCACCTTGTAAAATCATTTTGTTGGTTTTTCGGAAAGTCCAAATAACGTCGCGTTTCAAATCTTCATATGGGCAGCACCAGGTATCAAAACGCCCAACCAACACATAATCAACGTTATTTAGAGCATATTTTTCATAGATTTCTCGCACAACAGCGCGCAGACGGCGTTTTGTGCGGTTTCGTATATGGGCTTTGCCCAAACGCTTTGTAGCTGTAAAACCGATTCGGGCTTTACGGCTTTCTTCTGCGGAAATCTCAGCAGATAAAGGGCGAGCCGCCTGTAACATCACGTTTTTAGAAACCATGGTAATGTCTTTGGCGGCTCTGAGAAAATCTTTTCTTTTTTTTAGAATTAAGAATTCACTCATTTTTGCTACTTTAAGCAGAAATTCTTTTACGACCTCTGGCTCTGCGGGCTGATAATACTTTGCGTCCGCCAACGGTTGCCATACGAGTTCTGAAGCCGTGACGGCGAGTGCGTACCAATTTACTTGGCTGATAAGTTCTTTTCATTTTAAAATCTCCGGTTAATTATTAGTTATTTAAAGCCTGCCCCATGCAGACTCTCGGTATTTTTCGCTCTCTTTATAAACATATAATGCGTTGAAGTCAATAAAAAAGTTCGTAACAGCTTATTGTTGTGAAACTTTTTCTTTTTGGCGGAAACTCAAAGTTGTCTGGTAACTGCAAATATCGCACTGTGTAACCTCATTTTTTATATAATCGCGGTAATATACACCATATTCAACATGATGACCGTCTTCAGTGTAATAAGTTTTGTTATAAAAATAACTGAAGGCCGAATGACAAGACGGACAAACGTATTTGGCAAATTCCATAGTGATAACAACATACGAATATATTACACATAGCCAAACCATTAAATATGCAGAGAAAGCAAATAAATTATTTGCGTAAAAATCCATAAAGCTTTGCAGCGCAGAATTTTTTTGAGGAGGAAATAAATCATTTATATTGTCTATAACTTTAATTAATGTAATCATTGTTATAGCTGCTAAAATCAAAACTATAACACCGTTTTTAAGCGACGCTGCTTTGTTTATACAATAAAGTACATTTTTTGTTTTTACAAAAGAAACTCCTTTACTTGATTTTGAAATAAGCATCAAAATTG
>USCF01000004.1 GCA_900553115.1 uncultured Alphaproteobacteria bacterium | reverse complement strand
ATGACCGCAGTAAGCAAGGACCAGAAGAGCTTCGACAATATGAAGAGTATGATGGCTACTGTTCTTGCCAACAAGAGGATTATTGTTTTGTAACCACTACAAAACCTTTGGCGATAAGCCTTTGATGTTTTGTAATTTTAATTTAAACTTTTAAGGATACTATCAATGTCAGATGTAAAAATGAAAATGATGGATGCCAACGAAGCGTGTTCTTCTGTTGCACACCGCATGAACGAAGTCTGCGTTATTTACCCGATTACTCCGTCTTCTCCGATGGGTGAGTGGGCTGATGCGTGGTCTGCCGCTAAACAGAAGAATCTGTGGGGCGTGATTCCTGAAGTGCAGGAAATGCAGTCAGAAGCAGGCGCTGCCGGTGCTTGCCATGGTTCTTTGCAAGCCGGTGCTTTAACCACAACATTTACGGCTTCTCAAGGTCTTTTGTTGATGATTCCGAATATGTATAAAATTGCCGGTGAATTAATGCCGTTTGTTATGCATGTTGCGGCTCGTTCACTTGCTTATCACGCTTTGTCAATTTATGGCGATCACTCCGATGTTATGGGCTGCCGCCAGACCGGCTTTGCTATGCTTTGCTCAAACTCTGTGCAAGAAGCTCATGATATGGCTGCTATTGCGCAAACCTCTACTTTGCGTTCCCGCGTTCCATTTTTACATTTCTTTGACGGTTTCAGAACTTCTCATGAAATTAAAAAGATTAAATTATTGTCTGATGACGATTTGCGCGCAATGCTGCAAGATGTTAACTACAAATTCAACGCCGAACATGCTTTGCGTCCGGAAAATCCGGTTATCCGCGGTACTGCGCAGAATCCAGACGTGTTCTTCCAAGGCCGTGAAGCTGCTAATATATATTATGATAAAGTAGAAGGCATTGTTCAAGAAGAAATGGATAAATTCGCTAAAATCAGCGGTCGCCAATATCATGTTGTTGACTATGTTGGCGCGGAAGATGCCGAAAATGTTGTTGTAGTTATGGGCTCTGGTGCCGAAACCGTAGAAGAAGCTATTGAATATTTGAACGCTCACGGCGCTAAGCTGGGCGTTTTGAAAGTTCATTTATATCGTCCGTTCCCAACCGAATCTTTCTTGAAAGCTCTGCCGAAAACAGTTAAAACGGTTTCTGTTTTGGATAGAACAAAAGAATCCGGCTCTTTGGGCGAACCTTTGTATTTGGATGTTGTTACCGCTTTGTCGCAAGCCTTTTCAAACGGCAAACTGGCAAGCTTGCCAAAAATTTATGGCGGCCGCTATGGTTTGTCTTCTAAAGAATTTACACCGGCTATGGCTAAAGCTGTGTTTGACAACGCTGTTTCTGCCGCTCCGATTAACGGCTTTACCGTTGGTATTAACGACGATTTGACACACAAATCATTGGCTTATGACGCTAAATTTGATGTTGAACCGGACGATGTTGTACGTGCTGTGTTCTTTGGTTTGGGTGCTGATGGTACCGTTGGCGCTAACAAGAACTCCATTAAAATTATTGCTGAAGACGCCGGCAAATATGGTCAAGGCTACTTTGTTTACGATTCTCGTAAATCCGGCTCTATGACCACATCTCACTTGCGTTTTTCCGATAATCCGATTCGTTCGGCTTATTTGATTACTTCGGCAGATTTTGTGGCTTGTCACCAATTCCAATTTATGAATAAAGTTGATATTCTGCGCATTGCCAAAGACGGCGCTACATTCTTGTTGAATGCTCCGTATAAAGCTGATGAAGTTTGGAATCATCTTCCGATTGAAGTTCAAGAAGAAATTTTGGCTAAACACCTGAAATTATACACAATTAACGCAGTTGAAGTTGCTCGTGCTACCGGTATGGGACAACGTATTAACACCGTTATGCAGACTTGCTTCTTTGCAATTTCTAACATTTTGCCAAAAGATGAAGCTATTGCGCAGATTAAAGCTGCCATTAAAAAGACTTACAGCAAAAAAGGCGACGCCATTGTGCAAAAGAACTATGCCGCTGTTGACGCTTCTTTGGAACACTTGTTTGAGGTTTCTTATCCAGACCATGTAACATCTACATTCCATCGTCAAGCTCCGGTTCCGGCCGATGCGCCTAAATTTGTACAGGGCTTGACCGCAACTTTGATTGCCGATAATGGCGACAGCATTAAAACTTCTGATTTGCAAGAAGTTGTTGATGGTACATGGCCGACAGCTACAACTCAATATGAAAAACGCTGCATCGCTACCGAAGTTCCGGTTTGGGATGCCAACTCCTGTATTCAATGCGGTAAATGCTCAATCGTTTGCCCGCACGGTGTAATTCGTATGAAAGTTGCTTCGGAAGAAGAATTAAAGAATGCTCCGGCTACTTTGAAAACTGCCGATTATAAAGGTAAAGAATTTGCCGGTAAGAAGTTTATGTTGCAAATTTCTCCGGAAGACTGCACAGGCTGCGGCGTATGCGTAACAGCTTGTCCGGCTAAAAACAAAGAAAATCCGGAATTGCACGCCATCAATATGGATCACATTGAAAACCACTTGGAAGAAGAAAAAGCTAACTGGAAGTTCTTTGAAACATTGCCTTATGTAAAGAGAACCGAAGTTGCTAAAAACTTGCCGAAGACAACACAAATGATTCAGCCTTTGTTTGAATTCTCTGGTGCTTGCGCCGGCTGCGGTGAAACTCCATACATCAAATTACTGACTCAATTGTTTGGTGATCGTATGGTTGTGGCAAACGCAACAGGTTGTTCTTCAATTTATTCCGGTAACTTGCCGACAACTCCTTATTGCAAAGATGAAAAAGGTCATGGTCCGGCTTGGGCAAACTCATTGTTTGAAGACAATGCCGAATTTGGTTTGGGTATGCGTATTTCTATCGACCACGAAAAAGTTACAGCCAAAACTTTGCTGGAATCTATGAAAGCAGAATTGGGCGAAGTTGCTGAAAAGATTTTGAGCAATCCTCAGTCTAATGATATGGAAATTGACGCTCAACGCGACAATGTGGCTGCTTTGCGCGCTAAATTGGCAACAATGAACAGCGAAGAAGCTAAGCATTTGAGTGAAATCGCCGACTATCTGATTAAAAAATCAGTATGGATTATCGGTGGTGACGGTTGGGCTTATGATATTGGTTTCGGCGGTGTTGACCACGTTATCGCTTCTGGCCGCAATGTCAATATTTTGGTTGTTGATACCGGCGTATATTCTAACACCGGCGGACAACAATCAAAGGCTACTCCGATGGGCGCTTCTGCCAAATTTGCTACAGCCGGTAAAGAATTGCCGAAAAAAGATTTGGCTATGATTGCTATGTCTTATGGCAATGTATATGTGGCTCAGGTTGCTATGGGTGCCAACGATATGCAGGTTATTAAAGCCATGAACGAAGCTGAGGCATACGATGGCCCGTCTTTGATTATCGCTTACTGCCCATGCATTAACCAAGGCTTGAATATGGCTGATGGCTTGGCACACCAAAAGAATGCTGTTGAAACAGGCAGCTGGTCTTTGTTCCGTTTCAATCCGTTGAACGAAACAGCAGGCAAAGCTCCGTTGACATTGGATTCTAAAGCTCCATCTAAACCTTTGGCTGAGTTTATGTCTAGCGAAACACGTTTCCAGGTTGTCAACAAGATGAATCCGGCACGTTATGAAGAATTGCTGGAAAAAGCTCAGAAAAACGTTAACGACAAACATACTTTATTGGAATATATGAGCCAATATAAATAGTATGCGAGCTTGACGCAACACGCCTAAAGGCAACTTATGTTCATTCAGAAAATTTATGTACTGCTATGTACACTATGGTTTTCTTCAGAACTAAAGTTGCCTTTATCTATTATTAATTTTTTGTTGGAATATAAATAAAAAGCCTTGTAGGTTGTAACTACTTGGCTTTTTCCAACACTTAAAAAAAGTTGAATATTTAACTTCTTACCTGATATTGGAAGTATGGCATAAAAACAGATAAATGCTAAAGATAAATCAGGCAAATAAATATTTTCCAATTATATATACCTGTATTTGAGTTTTTTTTCTTGATTTTCAAAGCCCAAATTTATATATTAAGCGAAAGTTAAAGAGGGAAAAATGTTTTGTTCTAAAAAAATTATGGCTTTTGCGGCGGTTTTATTATGTGCAGCTCCTGTTTATGCCAATGAAGATGACGGCGCGTTAGAAACATATAATCGAGCTATGTTTGACTTTAACATGAAGGTTGATGAATATGTTCTAAAGCCAATGGCAAAGGGCTATCGAGCTATTACAAATGAGTTTATTCGCGAGCGTGTCAGCAATGTTTTCAAAAATTTAAGAGAACCGGCGACAATGATTAATCATTCTTTGCAGGGAAGTTTTGCAGATTCAGGCAAATCAGCAGGTCGCTTTGTGGTGAACAGCACTTTGGGTTTGCTTGGTATGTTTGATGTTGCTTCCGGCTGGAATATCTCAACTAATAAGACTGGTTTTGATGAAACTTTGGCGGCTTGGTGCGTGCCAGATGGTCCGTTTGTTGTTTTGCCTTTGTTTGGACCAAGCACACCGCGTGCGGCAACCGGCAGGGCAGTAGACGCTGTGGCCGATCCGTTGTATTGGTCTAATCAATATATCAACTTTGGTGAAGATTGGAAGCGTTATAGCTTTATATATGGTTTGATGGCGCTTGGTTTTGTGAGTGCGCGAGAAGAGAATCTGGAGTTTTTGGACAATTTAACTGCAAATTCTGTTGATGCGTATAGCATGGTTAAATCGGCGTATGTGCAGAATCGTCTGAAAATAGGCTCTTGCCGCAGTGTAGAAGCCGAGCAGCAAGCGGCCAGCTATGATTTTGATTTTGATGACGAAGATGAATAATTAAAAAAGGTAGTGACTAATGAAAAAACTGTTTGTTCTTTTGCTTTTGGGCTTATTTGGGGCTGTTTTTCAGGCCAATGCCGCAATAGATAGCACTGAGGCTGAAAATTTTATTAAAAAAACAACGCAACAAGGTATTGAAGAGCTAATCAACTCCAAAGTTTCGGAAGCAGAAAAAAAAGCCCGTTTTACCAAATTGTTTAATGAAGATTTGGATTTGGATTTTATTGGTAAATTTGTTTTGGGGCGCTATTGGAAAACTTCAACACCAAAGCAACGCACCGATTTTATTGATGTGTACCGCAAACTGAATATACAAACTTGGTCAGAACGCTTTAATGAATTTAAGGGTAAGCATTTTGAATTTTTGGGTACAGAAAGCTCAAAATCTGCAGACCAAATTTTTGTAAATACGCAGGTTCCGATGGATGAAGGCGCTCCGGCTTCGGTAAAATGGCGGCTAAAAGAAACAAACGGTCGCTTGCGTATTGTGGATATAGTGATTGAAAACGTTAGCTTGGCGCAAACCGCCCGCAGCGAATATACGGCGTATATCAAAAAATCGCCAAATGGAATCGACGGGCTGATAAAAGATTTGCGCGCGCGTTTAAAATAATTGAACATAATTTGATATAAGGGGCTTGCAAAGCCCCTTAATATTTGTTATATTGCTTTTCGTATTTGCGGAGAAATTAAGTCGATGATAGTTGACGGTTACAACACAAAACAACGAAATATATTGATTAACAAATGCTTTTATCAAACGACTATGAAAATTATGCATTTGTTTCAAGAAAAAGGGAATAATGATTTTGCCAACAAAACCATTGAGGCTATTGCCGCCTATCACGAAATTGTCCAGCATAAAAAACGCAACAATTTTGATCAGGACTATAACGCTGCGTTTGAAACCATAGATTCGGCCATTAGAAATATTGCCAACAAAGTTTTTTATATTTACGGCACAGATAGTTTTAATCACGCTTATGATTCTTTTAGGGATTATAATTATGTGCAAGCTGTGCGCGGACGTTTGCATAAAGATTTTTTGCGTTAATAAGCTGTTGATTTCTTGCTTGTTGGGATTGCTAATTTTTTAGCAATGATTGATAATACCCTATATTATTTAATAAGAGAGGTTATCATGAAACAAATATCTGTAATCGGTTGTGGTCGTTGGGGGACGTTTTTGGCGTGGTATGTGGCTAATTATTGCCAGGTGGATAGCGTTTTGCTGTATGGTATGTCTGGCTCGCCGTCGTATGAAGAGCTGAAGAACACTCGCAAAAATGAATATTTGACTCTGAGCGACAATATGCTGTTAACAACGGATATGGCCGAAACTTTGAAAAATGACTTTGTGATTATTTCTATCAGCTGTCAAAATTTGCGCAGTTTGGCTAAGCAAATCAACGGCTACAATGTAGAGGGCAAAACCTTTTTGCTGGCGATGAAGGGCTTGGAAGAGCCGTCGGCAGAAATTTTGGCCGATGTTTTCAAAGAAGAAATTAAGCAGAATATTCATATTGCCACTTTGGGCGGACCTGGGCACGTGGAGGACTATATGCGCAAAGTTCCGTCTGCCGCGGTTATTGATAGCTATGACGCCGAAACTCAAGATAGAGTGATTAAATTTTTGCAGAGTGATTTAATTCGTTTTTATTATGGCACGGATTTAGTTGGCAATCAGGTGGGTGCGGCTCTTAAAAATGTGATTGGCATTGCTGCCGGAATTTTGGACGGTTTGGGCTGGTATGGCTTGAAAGGGGCTTTAATGGCTCGCGCGCCGATAGAAGTTGGACGTTTAATCAAATTTAAGGGCGGAAATCCGGCGTCGGCATATGGATTGGCGCATTTGGGCGATTATGAAGCCACTTTGTTTTCTAAAAACAGTCACAATCGTATGTTTGGTGAAATGTTTGCCAAAGGCGAACGCTATGGCAAATTGGCCGAAGGTGTTGACACTTTGCGTGCGGTAAAGGCTATTGCCGACCGTGAGCATATAGATATGCCGATTTGTCAGGCTTTGTATAAAGTTATTTTTGAAGATGCGGACATAGAAAAAACAATCCGCGGATTGTTTGACCGCTCGCTGAAAAAAGAGTTTGATTCAATTTGCTAGTTTAGCACAATTACTTTCGTTGTCATACTTGGGAGGCACACCCCACAGGATGTGCCAATCCCGAGTATCCATAACGTCATTGCGACAGCAATGTCAATATGCGTTGCCGTTGGCAACAAGGTCGTGGATTCTCCAGACTGCCTCAGCCTATAAAACGGCATGAGGCGCTGAAGAATGACGTTGAGAGTGGTGGCTTAAAATGTGTAAAAAAAACGGTCGTTTAAATTGGGACGCCTAATACGTGTGCAATCCAGAATTGAAAACAAGCAGAATCATAGGGTTGTAGATTTTTCTTGCATTTAAAAAATGATTATTTATACTGTCTTAAAAGTCCAAAAATAACGACCGTTTTTTTGGGACATTTTGATTGTGTAATTATTTGAATAAAGGGGATAAAATATGAAGTATACTCGCAACGCGTTGGGGCTTTTGAATGCGCAATATCGCAGTGTGTTGAAAAAATGTTTGCTGATTAACTTGGGCTTGTTCGCCTTGGGCGCTGGTGCGGCAAATGCTGAAGATTATTCCCTAAAAGCTGAAGATTTAAGCACATCAAAAAACATAACTTGGAAAGAAATCGGCGCAGATAAGTATGAAGCCGATAACCCAAATATGCTCAAAGTTGAGCTTTCCGCCGACAAAACGCAATATTTTGAATATACCTACACTCAGCCTGAGGGAGGCAAAGTCTATAACGAACGTCAAGAAGGCAAAAAAGGCAAAGAAGGCGCTTTGACTGGCGACATCACCGCCGATTTTAAGGATATTATTTCCAATTACGATGGCGGGGCTTTGTCTAACGCCGCTGGAAACACCCTAAACATTACCGGTGATTTTTTGAATAATCAGATTGATTATATTGGCAATTGGGGTGGTGCGATTTATAATGAAGGCACACTTTCAATCAAAGGCGATATGATAAGCAATCACATAGTTCGTGATAATGGTGCCTATGGCGGAGCTATCTACAACAACGAGTCAACAGCACGGATAACTGAAATTACTGGCAATTTTATTGGCAATTATCTTGTTTCTAAAACTTATAGTGCTTATGGTGGAGCTATTATTAACGATGGAGGGGCAGAAATAGGTAAAATTGAAGGTAAATTTATCGGTAATTATTTAATAAGTAACCTCAATATAACTAACACAAATTTTTCTGGTGGTGGAGCTATCTCTAACCATGGTTCCAAAATAAATAGCATAAATGGAGTATTTATTAATAACTTTGTTAAAAATGAAAGTGGCATTAGCGCTGCTCTTGGCGGAGCAATTGATAATTTGAGTAGTGGAGCTGAAATAGGTGTAATTAACGCTGATTTTTATAATAATTATGCATATAATAAAGATGGTTTTTCTCAAGGAGGGGCGATTGCCTCTGCTTCAACCAAAGATGGTGATGATTCACAATCTATTCACAAGATTACTGGAGATTTTATTGGCAATTATACCCTATCTGAAACTAACCTATCTGAAGGTGGTGCTGTAATGAATTTAACGTCAAACATAAAAGAAATTAAAGGCAACTTTACAGATAACTATGCTTTAGGTGGTGCAAATTCTCATGGCGGAGCTATTATCAACAATGACTTAGGTATTATAGGTTCAATTACCGGTGACTTTGAAAGCAACTATGCCGAAAGTAACGGCGGCGCGGCGGAGGTTCGTGGCGGTGCCTTACTTAACGGAGGTAATATTACCAATCTAACGGCTAATTTTAGCAACAATCACGCTTTGACCAATGGCACATTGGCCACCGGCGGAGCTCTGGCTAATGTTTTAGGTTTTTTCCCTCTGCATGGTATCACCACGCTTTCCGGCAATTTCAGCAATAACTTCGCGCAGACTACCGGCGCGGGTGATGACGCCTACGCTCTGGGCGGCGCTATTTATAATGCGGCGATAATGGCGATTGACGATATCCAGTCTTCGACCTTTAGCGGCAACTACGTGAGCGGAGCAAGCGAAAAGACCGACGGCGGCGCGGTTTGGAACGCCGGCACTATCGGCTTTAGCGGCAAAAATGTTTTCAAAGACAATTACAAAATTGTGAACGGCGTCAAAACCGCCAACGACATTTATAACTCCGGCACCGTCAACGTGGCCGAAAACGGTTCGCTCGACATTAGCGGCGGCATCACCGGCGACGGCAACGGCAAAATCAATTTAGCTCAAAACGCCGCGCTGAACCTCAACAACGCGACTTCCGCCGGCAATAATCTGACGCTGGAAAAAGACGCGACTTTGGCTTTTAATGTGAACGAAATCAACACCTCGTCCACCACGCAAGAGGGCGGCAAAGTCGATGGCAACATCAAACTGAACGCCGACAGCAACCTCAAGGTTTCGACTTATGTCGAGCATGGCGTGGTCAACGGCGAAGGCACATATAAATTTGCCAACACCGTCGACACCGCTAACGGCAAATGGAAACTCAACACCATCATCGCCAACAGCCTCTATAACTATGACTTTAAGCTCAACGACAAAAACAACACGCTGATTTTGGAATTTGCCAAGAAAAACGCCGACGAAATCGCCAAAGAATTTGACACCGACAAAGACAAGGCGTACGAGATTTTGGCAATCACCAGCCCAAAAAGCGGCAACCACCAGTTTAACCGCATTAGTGAAATCGTGAACAAACAGGCGCAAGACGGCGATAGCAGCCTGACGAGCGCGCTCGATGATTTGAACGATAACACGCAATCTAACTTGGAAACCGGTCGCTATATCGGCGATATAATCGCCAAGAATGTGGCAGACAGACTGAACACGCGTCCGGATAAAAACAGCGTCTATGGCTTGGCTGGCGGCGATGCGGCGGAATATGAGCCGGAAGTTTGGGCAAACGCCGTGTATCAAGCGGCGGAAAACAGCGGCGATTTGGATTATTCGGCCGACACCAAAGGCGTGATTGCGGCGGTTGACGGCAAAGCAAATAAAAACTGGACAGTCGGAGCTGGTTATGCGTATTTGCAAACAGATTTGGACAGCGGCGCCAAAAGTTCGGACATTGACGACCACACGGTTTTCACCTATGCCGAATATGGCCGCAACAGCTGGTTTGCCAACGGTTTGGCCGCTTATCACTGGCTGAGTTTTGACCAAAACAAAAAAGCGTTTGGCGAAAACATTAAAGGCAGTTTCGATATGCAGATGCTGGGCTTGCAAGCTTTAGTCGGACGAGAGTTTTATGGCAGCGCCGACGAGCATGTTTTGCTCCTGCGTCCGCAAGCCGGTTTGCGCTACTACAAAATCAGTCAGGACGGCTACACCGATAGCGCCGGTATGAAATATAACAGCGCGGACAGCGATATCTTGACCGGAGTTTTGGGCGTTTCTTTGACCGACGAAACCGAGGTTAACGGCTATAAAGTTATGCCAAAAGCGTTTGTGAACGCCACGTATGACCTGCAAAACGACGACAACACGACCATAGTTCATTTGCCGAACGGCGGTTCGTATGCAATTGCGCAGGAAAGCAACGGCAAATTCGGCGTGGAAACGGGAATCGGCGTGGAAATGGCGGTCAGTGAAAATGCTAAAGTCGGTCTGACTTATGAGTATGATTGGCATGACGATTATTCGGCCCACACCGGCCTTTTGAACCTCAAATACGCTTTCTAGAAGCTGAGGGATAAAACAAAATTGCCGAATAAAAATATAAAAAACAGGGCGGTTTTTTATTCCGCTTTTAGTTGATAAAAGTTATTATTAACATTTTATTTTTATTGACGGGATATTTTTTATAATTTATAGAAGCGTTATATATAGTGTATAATTTTTTTGTTGTTTTAGAGTGCTAAGTGTTATGGTAACAAATTTTTATGGCATTTTCAAATGTTGTTGGTTGAAAAATACTTTTGAGCATACGGTTTTGTATGCGCTGGTAATTTGGTTTGGCGCTATGAATGCTGCAAATGCCGGCACAGGAGATGAAACGCTGCCAAGGTATTCTGGCGAGGCTTTTAATTCGGGCGTTATTCATATTTTGCCCAACGATATTGTCATAAATTCTAAAGTTGTTGTCAGTCAAAATAGCAGTATAGAAATACAGCTGAATAATTATAATATCTCTGCCGAGCTTGATGAGACCGCTAATCATTTGTTTTTGGTTGAAAATGACGGTGTTTTGATTTTGAGCGGAAAAGAACCGGCGGCCGAAGAAAGTAAAACAGCAGATAAAAACAGCGTCACTGCCGGAAATAATACTGATATACTGAATGTTAACGGTGGGCTGGTTAAACTTTCTAATATAACCTTAAAAGACAGTAAAACTGCGGCGATTATTACAAATTCAGCTATTTTTCAGACTATCAACGCAAGTTTTGCCAATATGAACAGCGGCGCGGTTAAAAATGCCGGTAATGCGACTTTCAGCGGAAAAAATGACTTTGTTAATAATAGCGTTGCAACCGGAAACGGCGGCGCTTTGAATTTGGAAAAAGAATCCGAAACAAAATTTTCTGACTCTTCTTTGTTTGAAAACAATTCTGCCGCAAATGGTAACGGCGGTGCGATTTATGGCGATGGTTCGCTTTATTTTGGCGACCAAAACAAACTTATCAGCGCGGTTTTTACAAATAATACGGCAACAGACGGCGGCGCGGTTTTTGTTGATGAAAATGGAAAATTTATTGGTTATGGAGAATTTGTATTCGGACAGAATGCTGGCGCTAATGGCAATGTGGCAGCAAATTATGGCGGCGCGATTTATAATAAAGGGCAAATGTCTTTTGTGGGTTTTAACGCCAAAGAAACTAAAAGCATTATGTTTGCCGCAAACAAGGCTACAGACGGCGGCGCAATCTATAATACCGGTGCACTGGATTTAAACGGGCTGCAGAGTTTTATCGGTAATTCGGCTTTATATAACGGCGAAGATGACGCAAAAGGTTTTGGCGGCGCAATCTATAACACAGGGACGCTGGATATTTATGGAACAGATGTAAAATTCAGCAATAACACGGCGCAAAAAGCCGGCGGCGCGATTTATAATAACGGCGGCGTGGTCAATATTTCCGGCTCCGGAATTTTATTTAATAACAATAAGGTTTTGGAAACTGGTAAAGTCGATTTTGTAAATTGGAAAAATGATGCTAAAGAAGGTTTTGGTGGCGCGATTGCTAATATGGAGGGCAGCCGCTTAAATATATCGGGAAATGTTACTTTTTCTGAAAACGGTAAGGAAATTTCCGGCGGAGGGGCTGTTTATAACCGTGGATATATGACTATTTCCGGCACTCGTATAACTGAAGACGGACGAGATACAACGGATAGTTACAACCACGCTGCCGCCAGTATTTTGTTTGAAAAGAACGTCGCGTCTAAAGGTATTGGCGGTGCGATTGAGGCCAAAGGTTCACACTCGGGCACAAATACGGTGGCTTTGTCCGTGATTAGAGGCGCCAACTTTATTGGTAATAGTTCTAATGCTGAAAAAGCCGGAGATTCCAGAGCCGGTGCTATCAGAGCCAATAATGATTCCATTACTATTTTGGATAATGTTGTGTTTAAAGGTAATTCTTCAAGGGCTGCCGGCGGCGCAATTTCTACGGCCAATAATCTTAAAGATTCTGCTTTGGGAACGTTTATTTCTATTTCAAATGCTTATTTTGAAGGCAACTCGGTTAATATGGTTGGCGCAGACGGCGGCGCGATACGAACAGGCGGCGCTCTTTCGATGACAAACGTGCAATTTGTAAATAACGAAAATAAAAATGATTTAGATGGCGCGGCGCTTTCTTTTGACGGCACTTCTTTGCTTTTGGTGGCTGACAACGGAAATGTTTTGTTTAAAGGGAATATTGCCAAAAAAGGCCTTGCAGATCAGAGTTCGTCCGGTATTCATATTGATGGTAAAGATGCTAAAAAAATTATGTTTAATGCCGGAAATGGCGGCGAAGTTGTATTTTTTGATAAAATTGTAAACAAAGGTACGGACGCGGGCGCGAATCTTACTTTGGAACTGAATAAAAGTAATGTCTTAAATGCGACGTCAACCCAATTAGAACAAATTTATGCCAAATTTTTTGATGCCGGTGATGCATATATCGGACCAAATTCAAAAACTGAAATGCAAAAAACTATTTTGGGCGCTAATTCTGTTTATTGGCTTTCTAAAGAAGAGGCAGCTGCCGCCGGAAGACTCGAAGAATGGAATAATTTGCATGAAGTTGAGGGGATTAAAACAGCTCCGACAGACGGAAAAATTATTTTTAATACGCAGATAAGCGATACAAGTTTGAACTTGTATAACGGCGAATTGCTTTTGGCTGATGAAATTACCGATGAAATAAAAGACAAGCCGTATATTGTGGGAAATTCAAACTTAAATTTATACGGCGGTAAACTTGATGTATCAAATAACAATATAGAAAGCAAAGATCAGCTCGCGTTTAATAAAATAAATGTTGAGGGCGAAACAGAGCTTAATCTGGATATTGATATCTTAAACAATAAAATAGATTATCTTGGAAAAGACGGCATAACCGGAACAGATAAGGGAAAATTAGTTATTTCTGAAATAGGAATCTTAAATGAAGCTCCAACTTCTTTGAGTTTGGGCGGCGGTTCTGAAAAATTGTTTAAATTTACGGACAGAAATTATGTTAAAACAGAATTATCGAAAATGACTCAGGTGATTGTAACATCAAAGGCCGGTTATTATTTTACTTTGGACAAGGTTGACGGTTCGGCTCAAAATAATGCGGTTAAGCTGTATAAGGTTTTATCCGGAGGCGGGCTGGGTGTTGCTTTGGACAGCGGCTCGGAATTTGGTATCAGCATGAAGCAATCCGGCGGGGTGGAAATAGTTAATTGGAAAGAAAGATATGATATATATGACCCGAAAACCGGCAAGACATATTACAATATGGTTGGAACAAATGTCCAAAAAGGAGCGGTATTTACTCTTAAAGGCGAAAAAGAAAGTGTTGTTAAGGCAGGGAACGGTGCAAATAATAAAGTCGGTATTGTCGCCGGAACTAAAAAATTTGGTGCTGACGGAAAAGTATATACCTTGGCTATGAACAAAGCTGCCAATGATATAAAAGACCGTGAAACTTCTGCCGGCAGAAATACTTGGTACACATACAATAAAGATGAAACTACCGGTATCAGGAAAGAAGGAGCAAAAGTGGCCGATATGTCTGGAACTACCGGGCAAAATTTGAATATTTCTAACATAAAATTTGAGGGCTTTGGTACGGCAATCACCAACTACGAAACCGGAGTTGTAAATCTTGAAAATGTGGGATTTTCAAATAATGCGTTAGATATTTATAACCTTGGAAAGTTGAATTTGAAAGGTGAAAATACTTTTACAAACGGAATTGGCGGTAAAGACAGTTTGGGTAAGATGAGCATTATAAATGGTAAAACAATTTCAAACAGTGAAATCAACCAACAAAATGTAACCATCAATGATATTGCCTCTTTGACTGTTGATGCCGACCATTTGAAATCGGTTACAACAAATAACGGCGAGCTTAATTTGGGTAAAGGAACTTTGGCATATGAAGTAACCGGTGCTGGTAAAACATATATTTCCGCCGGAACGGAAGAAAATAAAACCAAGTTTTCTTTGGCTGATAATGTAACGATTGAACAGAATAGTTTTTCTGTTTTGAAAAACGCCAATGCCGAAAATGTTAAAGGCGGAAAAATTATTGCCAAGAATATAAAAATAGCTGAAAGCGGAGCATTATCTACTAAAGTAGGTGATCATTTGCAAGGAAATATTGACAATCACGGAACTTTGACACTTTATGGCAGCGGCGATAAAAGTGTTACGGAGCTGTTTAATAATGCTCTGGTTGATTCGTATGGCGAAAAAACTGGCAAATTGGTTATTGATGCAAATGCAAATATAAAAACTACTGAAAAAATTAATCAAAATACCATGGTGAATAATGGTACTTTTTATGCAGATATTAGTAAATTGGCGATTGAAGATAAAAATTCAGGCATAATCAACGATGGTGTTTTGTATTTGAATGGTTCGGCAACAAATGAGGCGGCCGCTCAAAACAACCTTATAACAACGGTTAGCGGTAATGGTGTTTTATATTTGAGCAATAATGTTGTAAACACTCAAAATATTACTCAAAAGGAAATTCATTTAATTGATAAGGCGAATGTAGAGGCGAAAAATGATTCTTCTCTAAAAGCTAAAATAAAATTAGATGAGGGGACTAAACTTGCCATCAAGGCCGAGAATTTAATCTCAAATAAACCTTCCGATAAAATTGATGAAAACTGGATAGATGTTGAAAACGAAGGTAGCTTGGATTTGAGCGGAAATTTGCTGGATGTTGTTATTGGCAAAGCTGAGGATAAAGAAAAGGGCGGACTTGTGAATATCAACAGTTCAATAAGTTTGGGCGAAAAGGGCGAAATTCGCAACAATACGGTTAATATTAATAATAATGGCGTGGGCTTGACGGTAAATGCCGATAAAATCACAAATAGTGTAATTTATGTGAATGATAATTCGCTGACCTTGACCGGCGGAACTTTGAATTCAAATGTCAACGGAGGAAAAACCAACATAAACGGCGATGTGGTTTTGGCTTCAAGTTCCAATATTGCGTCAAGCGTTGTAAATGTGGCGGAAAATAAAAGTTTGACCATAGCCGCCGGCCGTTCGTGGAATAATGCAATCAGCGGAAAAGGAACAACTATTTTCGGAGCTGATTTTGACGGAAACAACAAAGCGGTAATTGAAACATTGCTTATAAATAACGGTTTATTAACCTCAAATAGCGCTAATATCAAAGGTAATGTAAGCAATAACAATAAGTTGACATTAAACGGCACTAGCGATGTGTTTAATAATACGATTACCGGCAGCGGCGATTTGACTTTAAACGGAGTTATGACAGCCAATAAGACAATCAGTCAAAAAAGTATAACCAATAACGGAACACTAAATTCTTCAATTGATAATTTGAACGGTGAGTTGATTAATACTAATACCGGAATATTTAATGTCGCCGGGAAAAATGTTGTCTTGAATAAGAATATTGCCGGCGAGGGGACAACTGTTTTAGAAAATGAGGCAATCTTAAAATTTGGTGATAGCGGCAAAATAGAAGGTGTGTTGAAAACAAATGGCGCTACTCTTGATTTGCAAAATATAAAAAAAAAATATACTGATGTTAAAATAGGCGCGATTTCCGGTGATTTGAAGTTAAAAATTGATGCTGATTTAAGCAATGCAAGCAGCGATGCTTTAGAATTAACCTCATCAAATCAGAGCAACGGCAATATTATTTTAAGTTCTATCAATGTGCAAAAAGACGGCGACAAAAGCGTTACTTTCTTAAAGGGTAATACCAGTGGTATTACATCAAAATTGGATACAGCTTCAACAATATCAACAATAACCAATGATTACACATATACTTTTGGTATTTCCGGCAATAATAAATTAGACGTGCTGAGCGCAGTTTTGAATACAAAACCGAATACTCTAAAAGATTTTGTTACCGGAAATTTAGCGATTTCTGCCAACACATATTCAATGACCAAAGATATAAGCATTACGTCGGCGGAAAATGATAATTTTGGTACTACGGCCGGAGCAAACACAGAGCTGAACCTAAATCTGAACGGACATAATTTGTATGGGACTTTAAACGGCGCTAAAAAGGACGGTATCGCCGTAGGTAACGG
This sequence comes from uncultured Alphaproteobacteria bacterium, assembly GCA_900553115.1. Classification (GTDB taxonomy): domain Bacteria; phylum Pseudomonadota; class Alphaproteobacteria; order RF32; family CAG-239; genus RUG410. Next base: position 2,853 of record USCF01000004.1, on the reverse strand, counting down.
ATACACTCTAAATATCAATGGAACAGACGGAACAGTCAGAGGCAATATCAGCGGTTTTGATAACGCGCTGAAAGTTGAAAACGGCGGCACTTTGAACATTGCAAATACGGTGCTGAATAATGATACGGATATAAATAACCAAGGAACTTTGTATGCAGATAATATCAGCGCCAACAAAGTTCTTACAGCTTCAAATGCGGTTATCAAAAACAGTAATATTACCGATTTGGAAAATAAAGGCACGGCTGCACTAAAAGGAACAAATGCTTTAACTAATATTACAGAAACAGGTAATTTGATTGTTAATGACGGCAAAACAACAGTTTTAGGCAAGCTGGAACAAAACAGCGTAACTGTTGCGAATAATGCTGTCTTAGAAGCTGTGTTGGATAAGTTTGTTGTGTATTCAAACACAATAAACAACGGTGTGTTAAACTTGTTTGGCAATGGTGCAATAAACAAAGATATAACCGGAAACGGCAGCTTAAATTTGGATGGAATTGTTGATAATAATGCGGCGATAACTCAAAAAGATTTAACCTTAGCAAGCGGAAAATTTACCAACTCCGGAACAATCAGCGTGGTTGATAGTATGAATGTAAACGGAGATATAACAAATAACGGTAGTGTCAGCGCCAAAGATTTGATTGTGTCAGGCAATTTTGCAAACAAGGCAAATGCGGCAATAAACGGAGTACTGACTCTCAAAGAAAATACAGCGGCAACGGCTGAAAATAATGGAGTAATAACGGGTGGTGTTATTGTTGAAAATAACAGAATATTGACCAATAATAACCTTGTTTCCGGCAAAGTTAATGTTGGTAACAATGGAAAAATTTTGGGTAACTCCGGTGTTATGAATATAACAGAAACTTCGGAAAATAATGGCGAAATAAATCAACATAAGTTTACAATTTCTAATACCGGCGGTTTTGTAAATAAAGGAGTTTTGACTTCAGCCGTATTAGAAAACAACAATAATTTGATAAACAGCAATAAAATAACCGCAGCTATGCTGAAAAATAACGGCAATATTGATAATACAAACGGAACGATTGAAGGTGTTATAACTAACGAAAATATTATCAACGGCGGAAAGATTATTGCTAATGACGGTTCTGTAAATAATAAGACGATTAACGCCGATTTAACAAGTAAAGGAAAGTTTACGAACAAGGGCAATATTGCAGGTACGATTACAAACACTGGCAGCTTTAAAAATGCCGGTATAATCAAAGGAAATGTTACAAATAACGGCGATTTAACCTCGGATATCGAAAATATTATGGGCACTGTAATAAATAACGGTACATACAAAACTTCCGGCGGAATAATGAATTATGATATAAATGGTGCGGGAAACACAGAAATAAATGGTAACGTTGTTATGGGATCCGGAATGTTTGGCGCAAATCAAAGTGTAAACATAACAGCAGGAAGTTTGCTTGATATTGGTGCGAAAACCGTAAGTCTCAATAATTTGAAATTAAACGGCACTCTCGGGTTGGAAATTACAAGCATTGCCAATAAAAGTTCTGATTATGTTGGTGGAAAATTGCTTGTAAATAATGCGGATTTGTCCGGCGGTAAAATTCAATTTACGGTAGATCAAGGTTTGTTGAATAAAAAAGAACAGACCGGAGATTTATCTATAATTGGCTTAAAGTCGGGTGCGTCCGGAAGTGTTGTCGGTGATTTGACCAAAGTTTTTGAAAAAAATAATCGCTATGAGATTATACAAGGAACAAAAAAAGGTACGGTTATTATCAAAAATATTGCCAGCTCGAGCGATGTGGCTTCGCTTGTGGGAAACAGAAATAATAGGAACACAGCTGCGGCGTGGGAAAATGCAACATTGACATCAGGAACGGAAGCGGCAGATATTCAAAAAGCATTAGACAGATTATCTCAGCATAATGCTCAAGGGTATAGACGAGCTTTGAATGAATTGGCTCCTTCTGATTCTCAGATGAACTTGGAAACTGTGCGTTTGGTGCAAAATATTATAGGACGGGAAACCGGAAAAAGATTTGAAAAAGGCGAGGAAAAATGTGGTTTGTATAGACCTGCGTCCATGTGGGTTAAAGGAATAGGCGCCAGTCACTATATGGATAACAGATTCGCAGCGCAGGGCTTTAATGCGGATACCGCCGGTTATGTTATGGGATATGACGGAAATGTGGATTGTGATACGTCTGTTGGTTTGGGATATGCCTACACAAACACAGATACCAAGGGAAATATAAATAGCCGGAAAAGTTCAATATCTGCGCAAAATATGTTTGTTTACGGTAAGTACCAACCTAAGCTGACTTATATTCGCGGTGCGTTTATATATGGCTTGGCAGACTATGACGATAAGACATCTGTGGCCGGATATGGTATAAGTTCTAAATATAATATGCATTCAGTCGGGGCTGAAACGGCCTTGGGACATGAATATCAGAATGGTTTGAATCCTGAAACCGGTTTGCGTTATACTCATCTGATGCCTAATGATTATACAGACAGTATTGGCCAAAAAGTTGAAAATGAAAATATTACCGCTGTTTCGGCGTTTGCAAAACTGAAGTATAAAGCTGAGGTAAAAACAGATAATCAGATTTTGTTTAAACCAGCGATTTATATTGGTGCAAACTATGATTTGAACAACAGTTCACACAAGATTAACGTGGCTGTTGCGAATAGCAGATATACAATTTCATCTGAACCAATGTCGCGTTTAGGCTTTAATGGCGGTTTGGAATTAGCTGTCAGCCATGATAATGTGGATTTGATATTGGGATATGATTTGAATTTGCATGCAAAATATAACGCTCATTCCGGCCAGATTCAATTTCGTTATAACTTTTG
>USCF01000003.1 GCA_900553115.1 uncultured Alphaproteobacteria bacterium | reverse complement strand
CCGATATAAATTGGCTTTGTAGCAGCCCAAAATCTGAAATTCTTCCGAAAAAAACTTCAGCTCTTCTAAAGCGTAGCGCAAAGCTTTTGCTTTCACATGCTGCTCCACCTCAATATAAAACTGCGCTGAAAAGAAATGCCCGTTCAGCAAATAACTTTCCAACTTGCAGATATTGATTCCATTGGTGGCAAAACCACCCAAAACCTTGTACAAAGCCGCTGGAATGTGTTTTGTTACAAATACAATGCTGGTAATAAACTTGCCCCCGTCATCAACCGGCACAACCTCTTCTTTTTGCATAATCAAAAAACGTGTCGTGTTGTTGTCGGCGTTTTCAATATTAGACGCCAAAATCTGCAGCCCATAAATTTCTGCCGCCAATTTAGAGGCAATCGCCGCCTTGGTTTTGTCTTGCTCTTGGGCTATTTTTTCACAAGATTTTGCCGTGTCAATACGGCTCAGCGCCTTGATATTGTGCTTTTGCAAAAACTCTGAGCATTGCGCCAAAGCCTGCGGATGCGACGCCGCGCACACAATATCTTCAAGCCTTGAGCCTTTGACGCCTATCAGCTGATGTTCCACCCGCAAAAAATGCTCTCCCACAATGTGCAACCCGGCTTTTGGCAGCAAAAAATGCACATCGGTAACCCGTCCGGCGTTGGAATTTTCCACCGGAATAACCGCCTTGTCCACGCTGCCGTTTTTGACCATTTCCATGGCAATTTCAAAAGTGTCGCATGGCACATATTCTTGATTTGGAAACAGTTGCTGGCAGGCAATGTGCGAATATGCCCCCGGAGCTCCCTGATATGCGATTTTTAACATATCTACTCACCTCGCTATTTGAAAAACTTGTTACTTTTTGGAAAACCAAACGGTACAACCTTACCGATTTGCGCTCTGTGCCCCAGCCAGCCAATCAGCTCTTTTTCGGTGCTGATGCCGCCGGCGCGGTTATAGCTGAAACCGTCCTCGCCTTTAAAAATTTGAATATCCGATATATTGCCATCCTTATACTTTTGCAGCAACACGCCATGGCCGCGCGCCATAGTCGGGATTTCCTCAGCCTTAAACACCAGTAAACGACGGTTTTCACCCACCACAGCCACATAATCTCCGGTCATCGGCAAGCAGAATTTAATATTTTCATTATCGGCTACATTCATAATTTTGCGCCCGTTACGAGTTTGCGCCAGCAAATGATTTTCATCAACAATAAAGCCATAGCCTTTGTCCGAAGCAATCAAATAGCTTGTTCCGGCCTCATATACAAACATTGCCACAACATCATCATTGTTGGCCAAATCTATCATCAAGCGCACCGGCTGACCAAAACCGCGGCCGCTTGGAATATCTCGGGCGGCAATGTTGAAAAACTTGCCTTTGTTGTCCAGCAGCACAATTTTATCCGTAGTCTGCGCGTGCAAAGCATAGAGCAATGCGTCATCGTCTTTGAACTTGAATTCATCGTTCAAATCGGCATGACCTTTAAGACAGCGTATCCAACCTTTTTGCGACAAAATAACCGTAATCGGCTCTTTTTCTATCAGCGCTTCCACCGGAACATCGATATCCGCCGGAGCTTCGGCAAATTCGGTGCGGCGACGCCCTAAAGCCGTTTTTTTACTGTATTTTTCTTTAGTTTTTTTAATTTCTTCGGCAATAGCCTTCCAGCGCTCAGCCTCATTATCATGCAAAATTTCAAGTTTAGCTTTTTCTTCCAGCAAATCCGAATGTTCGGCGTTAATCTGCTCTTCATCAAGTTTGCGCAAATTACGCAGTTTCATATTCAAAATGGCTTCAGCTTGATTATCCGTCAGTTTAAATTCCGCCATCATAATTTTTTTGGGCTCGTCTTCTTCACGGATTATGCGGATAATTTCATCCAAATTCAAATACGCGGTCAAATAGCCTTCCAAAATCTCTAAACGCGCGTTAATTTTGCTAAGACGGAATTTGATTTTACGCAGCAAAACAGCGTTGCGATGCACCAGATAGTCATGCAGCACTTCTTTTATGCTCATCACTCTAGGAACGCAATCCAAATCCAACACGTTCATATTCATATTAAACTTGGCTTCCAAATCTGTTTGGCGGAATAGTTGTTCCATCAGCATAGCGGCGTCTACCGTGCGGTTTTTAGGCTCCAGCACAATACGCACATCTTGCGCCGATTCATCGCGCACATCGCTCAAAAACGGAAGTTTTTTATTCAGCAGTAATTCGGCGATTTTTTCAATCAACTTAGATTTTATCACCTGATACGGAATCTCCGTTACCACAATTTGATATTGTCCGTGTCCCAAATCTTCGGTTGTCCATTTGGCGCGAATACGAAAGCTGCCCTTGCCTTGCTTATAATTGTTTAAAATTGTGTCAAACGAGTCAATAATCACACCACCGGTTGGGAAATCCGGTCCTTTCAAACGGCGCACCAACGGCTCGTCATCACAATCCGGATTCTCTATCAAATACAGCAAAGCATCGCTGATTTCACTCAGATTATGCGGCGGAATATTTGTTGCCATACCCACGGCAATACCCATAGAACCGTTGCACAGCAAATTCGGCACCATCGCCGGCATCACAACAGGCTCACTGTCTTCGCCATCATATGTATCCATAAAATCAACGGCATCATCATTTAAGCCGTCCATCAAATCCATGGCAAATTCGGTCAAACGAGCTTCGGTATAACGCATAGCCGCCGCGCCGTCACCGTCGATATTACCAAAGTTACCCTGCCCGTCAACCAGCGGATAGCGCACCGAAAAATCCTGCGCCAAACGCACCATGGCGCCATAAACCGCCGTATCGCCGTGCGGGTGATATTTACCGATAACATCACCAACCACGCGGGCGCATTTTTTAAAGCCGTTTTTTGGGTCCAAATGCAGTTGGCGCATAGCATACATCAAGCGGCGATGCACAGGTTTCAAACCGTCGCGCACATCCGGAAGCGAACGCGAAACAATGGTTGACATAGCATACGATAAATAGCGTTTGCTAAGCTCCTCGCCGAGTTGCACATCTTTTATTTTGGCATTTTCTTCAACCATTTTCCACCTACATTTTCATTTGATATTTTTTAACAACGTTCAGCAAATTAGCACGTTTTTCCGGCAATTGCAAGTTATGACCGGCTAAAAAATTCTTTGTTAAAAATCCACCAGTCATCTTTAATAAATCCGCCACTTCCGCGCGCTGCGGACGATAGTTTTTATCCACAATATAATGCGGATAAGCATAGAGTTTGTCTTTATATGGCTCTCCCACTGCAGCACACACAGCGCGTCCGGTTTTTGGCGAGATATATGACAAATCATTAGTCTTGCCTGTTACGGCGCATTCGCTCACATCTAGTCCAACACCCAAAAAATCTAGCAGATAATATTCAAAAAAAGAATAATATACTAGCCAGTTATCTTCATGTATATGTTGAAAAAAGTCTTTTATCACTTTGTAAAAATAGCCTAAATTATCATTTTCTGCCACGCAAACATCTAGCAGCCGACACAGTGAAGAAAGCGCTTCAATCTTATCTGTATCCAACATAAAATCAGCCGTGTGAGATTCCACTAGTTCGGCGCCCTTCAGACTCAGCATATTTTCTTCTACCCGCGCGTAAGCGTTAAACGAAATATAATTGCCAAGCTGATACACACCTAAGCCCCGTTTGCTGTGCGCTCCATTGATATAGCCGACGATTTTACCATATTCAGGACAAACCAAAGTTGCAATCATCGACTTTTCGCCGTGATTTTTCAATTTGATAATATATCCCTCGCCGCTGAACTGCATTTTGGCTTAATACTCGTGAATAATAGATTTATTAACCTTGTCAAATGCCATCAGCTCACCAATAACTCTTTCCATATCCGACAAATAAATGGAGTTTGGTCCGTCAGACAAAGCTTTTTCCGGATTTTCGTGCGTTTCGATAAACACCGCCGCCACGCCAACCGCCACAGCCGCGCGCGCCAAAACCGGAGCAAATTCTCGCTGACCGCCGGTACTGCCGCCAAGTCCTCCCGGTTGTTGAACCGAGTGAGTAGCGTCAAAAATCAGCGGATAGCCGCAATCTTTGGCAATTTGCGGAAAAGCTCGCATATCGGTTACAAGCGTGTTATAGCCGAAACTGGTGCCTCGTTCTGTCACACAAATATTAAAGTTGCCGGAATCTTCAACTTTTTTCACAATGTTTTTCACATCCCAAGGTGCTAAAAACTGCCCTTTTTTAATATTTACCACTTTGCCTGTTTTAGCCGCAGCCACCACCAAATCGGTTTGACGGCACAAAAACGCCGGAATTTGCAGCATATCAACATATTTTGCCACAATCGGACATTGCTCGCGCTCATGAATATCAGTCAAAATCGGCAAATCAGGATAAAGTTTGCGGATTTCTTCAAATGTGCGCATACCTTCTTCCAACCCCACGCCGCGTGCGCCGTTAATAGATGTGCGATTAGCCTTATCAAATGAAGCTTTGAAAATATATGGAACGCCTAATTTTTTGGTAATCTCCACCATTTTGCCGGCGATAAAAATAGCGTGTTCACGGCTTTCTATTTGACATGGACCGGCAATAATCGCCAGCGGCAATTTATTACCCAGTTCAACTTTACCGACTTTAATCACTTTTTGTTCCATATTTTTTGCTCCTTAAAATCAACTAAAAACTAAAACGCGAGAAAACGAACAATACGTTGCCGTCATTTTTAATTCCCGGGACATAAGCCGCCTGCACATTAATATTGCGGTAGCCAACACCAAACAACGGCAGAGGTAAAGGCACTGGAATATATGCATATTCATGGCGCTGAGTCAGTCCCAATGTGTAACCGATGCCGGCTCTCCATTGATTTTCATCGCCTGCGGTCCAGTTCCATTGGCGGGCATAACCAAAATAGGTTTCCAAATAAGAATTTGAATCCTTAAACCCCATCGCATATATACCGGACCAAGTTTGCTCATCGTTTGTATGTGAAATTCCCAAGCCAAAACCCCAAGCATTTTCATTATATTTATCAATATGCTCTTGGTCATAAGCCAAACGATTGTGCCAAGCATAAAAAGGTACATACACATCATAGTTATGCTGACAGCGAATATCTTTGATATCCTCAAGCAAAAAGTTTCCCCAATCAGCTAATGTGCCGGCTTCTGCAGGTTTAACGGCTAAAAACGCCAAACTTAGCAACAGTGCTATTTTTTTCATTATTTTTTTATCCTATTCTTTAATTCTGTCGGTGTAACAATACCGCACGATATCACATATTTTATTCCGTCTTCAACACTCATATCCAACTTAACCACATCATTTTCCGGCAAAAAGATTAAAAAACCAGAAGTCGGGTTCGGTGTTGTCGGTACAAAAACGCTGATTGTTTTGTTTTGTACTTTTTCATCAACTTCGCCGCCGGTTTCTTCTTTACTAACAAAAGCTATTGTCCACAAGCCTTTCCGCGGATATTCTATCAAAACCACTTCGCTGAAAGACCGTGTTTTTTGTGATAAAAAAGTTTCAAAAATTTGTTTCATCAAAGAATAGATACTGGAAACAATCGGCATTTTACGCACAAACGCTTCCCATAAACGCACAAAAAATTTACCAACATAACCGGTCGTGAGCATACCAATCACAATCATGGCAATAATCAGCAGCAGCAAACCAGCCCCCGGCACCGCATACGGCACAAAATTGCCGATTGACCACTGTTTTGGCACCAAACGGCTGGTGACGTCATTAATCCATATCAACAAATGATAAGACATATACACCGTAATAGCCACCGGCGCGGTCACTACAATACCGGTAAAAAAATAACTTTTTATTTTACTGCCAACTTTTTTTGAGGCTTCCTCTATTTTTTCTTCTTTCATCGTTCCACTCTTTTTATATCGCTTATAATCATTTGAATTGTTTTTCGTCCTTGCCATACATCGGTTTTTATCTGTCCCACGACATCAAAAAGTTCTCCGCTGTCATGCAGCATGGCATTGCCTATTTCATTATCCGCGGCTCTAAACGCTATGGCTTTCAAACTTCCGCCGTAAGGAGAACCTAAAAAGCAGCTTATATGTCCGCTACCGACTAAACGCGGCCGGTTTATATTTATATTTTTTAGCATTATCAGCGGTTCCGGATTACCAGCTCCATATGGTTCCAGCATAGCTAAACTGTTGGCAAATTCCTCGGTAATTCCACTCAACGACAAAGCTATATCAATATTCAAAACCGGTGAAATTTTTTCTTTACCCAAACGTTCTTCCACATATTCTCCGACAAATTTTTTAAATTCCGGAATTTGTTCTGTTGTCAAAGAAAATCCGGCCGCCATAATATGACCGCCGCCGTGAGTAATCACTCCTTTTTCTTTGGCGGCAATAATAAGTGCGCCTAAATCTATTCCCTCAATTGAACGAGCAGAGCCTTTAACTTCATCAGGTTCAATAGACATCACAAATGATGGTACATTGTAGCGTTCTTTAAGTTTTCCGGCAACAATGCCAATCACCCCCTGATGCCAATCATCGCCATAAGCAAAAGCTATCGGATATTCTTGAGCCTGACTTTCAACCTGTTCAATTGCCTGCAGCAACACATAATTTTCAATATCCTTTCGCTCGGCGTTAAGTGTGTTGAATTTTTCAGCCAGCATTTGAGCCTCTATTTCATTTTCAGAACAAAGAAGCTTGCTGCCAAGCGCCGCATCACCCACGCGTCCGCAGGCGTTTATCCGCGGTCCCAAAACAAAACCTAAATGATAAGAACTAGGCGCGCTTTCAACTGCCGCCGCTTTTAACAGATTTTTTAAGCCGATATTCTGCTGCTGCGCCATAACTTTCAGCCCTTGACGCACATAAGCACGATTTAGTCCCAGCAGCGGAACCACATCGCAAACAGTCCCCAAAGCAACCAAATCCAATAATTTTAGCAAATCCGGCGCCGTATGCGATTGATAAAAACCTTTATTCCTCAGTTCGCGATTCAGCGCCACCAAAAACATAAATCCCACGCCAACCGCCGACATATACTCTAAATACGGATATTGATTGTCTTCGTCCAAACGTTTGGGGTTCACAACAGCATATACCGCCGGTAAAACAGCCTCCGCCTCATGGTGATCTATCACTATTATTTCAAATCCGTTTTGCGCCGCACGATTCAAAACATCAAAAGCAGTTGTTCCGCAATCTATGGTAATAACTAACTTTGTGTCAGACGCCGCAAACTCGCCGAATGCCAAATCACTTGGTCCATACCCTTCTTCACGGCTTGGAATATGTATCTGCGGATTTATCCCAACCTGCCGAAAAAATTTTGTCAGTTCCGAAGTTGAAGTAGCGCCGTCAACATCATAATCCCCGATAATTCCTATTTTTTCACCATTCATAACCGCGGCAGCAACGCGCTCGACCGCTTTTTGCATATCCTTCAACACATATGGATCCGGCATCAAATTTTGCACTTTTGGATTTATAAAATTATTAACCTCATTAAATGCCACTCCGCGCACACACAACAAACGAGCTAAATGCTGCGGCAAATTATAGGCTAACGCCATTCGTTCCACAGCACCTTCATCAACTTTTGATTGCTGCCAGATATTTCCGCCCAAAGATATGTCTTGATTATTCATAAGTTATTATAATTCCTTAATAAACATAAAAGATTTCAACACGGCGATTTAAAGCCTCGGCTCGGCGGTTTATTTCTGCTTCCGCCGGCTGACTATCAGAAAGAGCCTCATAACGCATACGATTTAGAGGTACGCCGTCTTGCGATAAGGCCTCCACAACTTTCAAAGCCCGCTGGCTCGAAATGTTCAGATTTATCATTGTGTGCTGAATAATAGTGGTTTTGCGTGTACGTTCCGACGCATGCCCCTGTATTTTCAGTTCAGCGTTAAGCTGTCTAGCTGTTGCCGCAACCTGACGTAAAATTTGTTTTTCTTCCGCTGTCAAATTACTACTGCCGTCGGCAAAATAAATTATAGCCGCAGTTTTTTCTATTTTAGGAGCCTGTTCAATATGTATAACCGGTTTCAATTCTGTTTGCTGTACATCATTGCAGCGTTTACCATTCACCAAATCAGAGCATCCGCCCACCAATAAAAACAATATCAATAAAGTATTTATTTTATTCATAACCAGCCTCCATTTTTTTATATTTCAGTATTCTAATAAAAATCAGCTCGTTAGACAAGCTGAAAAAAACATTTTATAACAGGTATATTTTGCACTTTTTATGTTGAAACTTATTGAAATTTTGTTATACTAATCTCTAGTTGTTATTACTGAATAAGGAGAAATTATGTTTAAATTGTTAAAAGTTATGGTTTTATCAGCCCTTGTATTTAGTGCGGCTTGCTCAAAACAAGATGAGAATAAAACAGAAAAATTGATTATTCAGTCCGGCGAAACCAAATATGAGTACAAAGTTGAAGTTGCTGACACCAAAGAAACACTGTACCGTGGCTTGATGGGACGTAATTCTATGGCTGAAAACTCAGGTATGATTCTTGATGTAACAATTGTTCCGCAAGATATGCAGGTGGCCATGTGGATGAAAGACACCCTTATTCCTTTGGATATGCTTTTTATTGATGAAAACGGCGTAATCTTCGATATATATGACAACGCTGAACCTTATTCAACAAAAGGTATCTATCCAACCAAACGCCCGCGCGCCGTATTAGAGTTAAATGCCGGACAAATAAAAGCTAACAATATCAAGATTGGTGACACAGTTAAAAATCGCTTGCTTGGTAATTTAGACTAAATACAGCGAATATCTTTTATACAAAAAATCCCTTAAGCTCCAAAGTTTAAGGGATTTTTTGACACCTACACAATACTCTTAAGCTTGCTGCGGCTTGCTCCAAGGTTTGCCGTTTTTCAAAAAGTCAGGCAATTCTTTTAATGAAGATGCGCCTGCTGCTTTTGCATGACCGCCGCCGCCAAATTCTTTGGCTATTAAAGATACATCAACATTACTTTTAGCCGTATAAAAAGTCATATTCCACAAATTCTTTTTATTCATAAAGAAAATTACCATAAAATCAAAATCTTTAATATTTTCCAAAGAATCAAAAAATTCTGACTGACCTTGAGCCATATTAGCGCAAACGCAGCGCATTCCCTTATATTCGCTCTCAAAGCCCATACCGCGTACCAAGCGATAGTTGCGGTGGCGCACCCAAGACAAAATAGCAGAACCTTTTTCGACCATAGCTTTGATGTCTACTTCATTATTCATCAGCTGTGTCCAGATTTTATCGGTAGGACGGTTAACTCCGTATGTTTGAATTGCATATTCAAACGGGCGAACTCTACGGTCGCGTAAATCGTATATATCATTTAATCCCAACAAACGAATTCCTTCCGGAAGCTCTTTTTCCGGATAAAAATAGCCCCAGGTTAAAACAATCGCCGCCGTACCCACTTTACGCACGCCTTTAATTGGTTCATATTCACCTGTTTTCATCAATTCATCATATTCTTTGATAACCGAAACATGGTGGTCAATCCACGTTAAATCAATTTTTTTATTGAGTTCAAGCATATATTTAACCGGCAAAGCAATATCACAAATCACTAATTTATCGTGTTTTTCAATTTCCTCATACGGAATTTCCATATCATGGTTTAACCCCATTAACTCAATCTCCGGAAATTTACTTTTTACAATCGCGGCCGAACCTTTTCCGTCATGATCGGCAATATGGTAAATACACAGCATCTATAAACTCCTTAAAACTCAATCATCATATTATCAAAAGCCGGCTCCATATTTTCCGGCGTCAGCTTCATAACTTCATCATAATCACACTCTGTAGCCATATGCGTCAAAACAACCTGCTTAGCTTTGATTTGTGAAGCGTATTTCAAAATAATATCAATACCGGCATGATAGCTGCCCTCATGCAGAATAGTCAAGGGCATAATCAAAACATTCACATCAATTTGCTGCAAATAGCTCAAAGTCGGTTCCGGCATTGATTTAAAATCTGGCACCAAAACTAACTGCCCGTCATTAAACGAATATCCGGTTGTTATCATGGTATGTCCGGTAAATTCTAAAGGCTTAATTTTAAAAGAGCCGATTTGAAAATCTTTATTATACTCTATTTCCACCGGCAGCAATTCAGGATGATTTGTAATATCGCTATGTTCAACATTTGCAAACGCATAACGAAAACGTTCTTTAATTTCTTCAATTTGCTGCGCTGTGGCATAAAATTTCAAACTTTTTTTAGTGTTTCTGGTTATTCCGCGTAAATCATCAATACCATGCAGATGGTCGGCGTGCGTATGCGTATATAATACGCCGTCAACTACTTTTATATTATTGGCAATAAGCTGATTTTTTAAATCCGGCGAAGTATCAATCAAAATCTGCGTTGTTCCATCAGTCAAATAAACTCCGGCGCGCTGTCTTTTGTTTTTAGGATTATTCGGATTGCAAGCGCCCCAGCCACCAGAAACAGACGGGACTCCCGGAGCGGCGCCGCTGCCTAAAATTATCGCTCTGCTCATTATCTTTTTACCTTATAAAACAAATCAAGAAAATTATTTGTTGTAAGTTTGGCCAATTCTTCAATTGACATATTTTTTAATTCGGCCAAAACTTCTGCGGTGTTCACAACAAAAGCCGGCTCGTTACGCTGTCCTCGGTGCGGTACCGGCGCCAAATACGGCGAATCAGTTTCAATCAACAATCTATTATTCGGAACATCTTTAAACATATTTCGCAAATCTTCACTTTTTTTGAATGTGACAATCCCTGAAGCAGATACATAAAAACCAAGAGAAAGAGCTGTTTCTAATAGTTTTTCCGATGACGAAAAACAGTGTAGTTCACCTGTAAACTTTTTCTTTTTATAAGCCTCGCTCAGCATGGATATCATATCTTCATCAGAATCGCGGTTATGAATAATCAGAGGCAAACAGCTTGTTTGCGCCGCTTCAATATGCTTTTCTAAAACAGTTAATTGCTGTTCTTTTATATCCATATTGTAATAATAGTCCAAGCCGCATTCACCAATACCAACCACATATGGAGATTTTACCTGTTCCAAAATTTGTTCAGTTGTCAAATTTGCATATTTGTCGGCCAATTCCGGATGTACGCCGGCGGTTGTATAAATATGTTCATGTCTTTGGCAAAAATCAAGCAAACGAGGCATATCCTCTATATCATCGCAAACATCTAAAATATAATCAACCCGCATTTCACGCGCCCGCGAAACGACTTCTTCTCTATCCTTAGAAAAATCTGCGGCGTTAATATGGCAATGACTATCGGTAAACATCTACAAAACCTTGCATATTTTTGTTATTAAATTAATAAGCATTTGCTTTTTATCCATATTTATATTTTGACAATCGGCAAACATACGATTTGTTTCGTCCCAACATGAATATAAAGCCTCAACATCTTGACTCTGCGGCATATTTTCTCGGATAAATTTCAGTATCAACTCTTGCAACAAATCAAATCCATCGGCGTTTGCCACAGCATCAGAACAAAAATCCAACAATTCGCTCAATGTAAATTTTTGTTTAGAATAAAGTATTTTACACAATTTATCATACATTCCGACAGCATCTAAATCTGCATATAATATAGCCTGCCCAATGCTTTGCGGACACATTTCTGCAACTTTTTTTATCATCGCTTCATTCAAATGCGGGCGATAGCGGCGCAGCAAGCTGGCTGTTATATTTGCATCAAGCATTTGCAGCGGCAATTTAGCACAGCGCGAACGAATAGTAGGAAGCAGCATTCCCGCGTTGTGACTTATAAGCAGCAAAACAGTGTGAGCCGGCGGTTCTTCCAAAATTTTCAGCAGAGCGTTGGCCGCATTTTTATTCATATCGTCCGCACTATCAATAATCACTACCCGCCAGTTGTTATTAAAAGAGGTTTTAGATAAAAACTCATTAACCTTACGCACATCATCAACGCGAATAAACGCAGATTTTTTCATTGTGCTAAGTTCTTCTTCATCAGGCGCTTCGCCCTTTTGAATTGCTTTGATGATTTTTTTGCGATCGGTTTCAATATAATCACGCTCAACCGGCATCAAATCCAAATGTGACCCCATTGCCACCTGCTTAAACACAGTCGAATCTTCCGGCACATTTAATGATGTATATTTTTCTTTTTCATTTTCATCAGCCCAGAGTAAAAAACGAGCGATTCTATAAGCCAGAGTCGCTTTACCAATACCTTTTGGACCGTTCAAAATCCAAGCATGATGCATATTTTGATTTTTCCAAGCTTGCAAAAAAACTTGTTCAGCCTTTTCTTGCCCCAGCAAAAAGCTGTTATTTTTTGGTGTGATGTTGATATCATCAGCCATCAGCGCCCCAACCTTTCTTCTACGATTTTCACAATCTGCTGATGCAAAGTTTCAATATCGGTATCAGCATTCAAAACCACGCAACGTTCAGGCTCTCGTTTGGCAATTTCTAAAAAACCGCGGCGCAGATTATTATGAAATTCCAGCTGTCTGCTTTCAAAACGCAGTTCTTTAACCGCCATTGTTTCTGCTTTGGCATATGAACGGCGCATACCGATTTCTGGTTCCATATCAAGGATAATAGTCAAATCAGGCTTAAAATCTCCGGCTACAATCTTATATAGATTATGCAATGTTTCCAAAGGCACACGCTTATCATAGCCATAATATTGATAAGCCTCGGTTGAATCCGCATATCTGTCGCTAACAACCCATTTGCCTTTTTCCAGCGCCGGCCACACCACTTTTGTCAAATCACAGCGGCGATCGGCATAATAAAGCAAACATTCGCTGATAGCATCAAACTTATCTTTGTCACCGGTAACCAGCAAATTACGGATAATTTTACCCTCTTCCGTGCTCCCCGGCTCTTTGCTTTGCACACAATCTATACCATGCTGTTCCAAATATTGCGCTAAAAGGCGGACTTGCGTTGATTTACCGCACCCTTCGCCGCCTTCCAGCGTAATGTATTTACCGCGCATTATTTAGCCCCAAAAATAAAGTATTTAACATTTGCCCAAAACTTGCCCAACATACCGGTTTCTGAGATATCGTTTGCGGCAATCAAAGGCACATTCAACGGCGACTGTCCATCGATTTCTATTTTAATTGTCCCAATTTCTTGTCCGGCTTTAATCGGAGCTTTAACCGGCTCATCAAATTCTGCCGTAGCTTTAACATTATCTTGCTGGCTCATATGTACGGTTTTCAACACATCGTCGGCAACAGTCAGGTTAACACTGTCTTCTTTACCATACCAAACTTTTGCTACGGCCACGGTTTGACCTTTTGTTAAAATTTTGAAGTTGTTAAATTCGCGAAAACCCCAGCTCATCAAACGTTCGGCCTCTTCCGAGCGTTCACGATTGCTGCTCATACCGCTCATAACTTCTATCAAACGGCGTTCACCTTTTGTCGCCGATGCTGCCAAACAGAATCCAGCTTCTTCTGTATGACCTGTTTTTAATCCGTCCGCGCCCTTCATAGTATATAAAAGCGGATTACGGTTGCCTTGTTTAATGTTGTTGTACACAAATTCCTTTTGGCTGAAATAATGATACAATTCAGGAAATTCTTTAATGATATGACGAGCCAATATTGCCAAATCTTCCATTGACATTCTATGATCCGGATGCGGCAAACCAGTGGCATTTTCAAAATGACTGTTTTTCAAGCCCAATTTTTTAGCGGTTTTATTCATCAAAATCACAAAATCATCTTCAGAACCGGCAACATTTTCGGCCACCACAATACAAGCATCATTACCAGATTGAATAACAATACCTTTAATCAAATTTTCTACGCTTACATTGTCGCCTATAGAAAGAAACATTGTTGAACCGCCGGTAGCAGCGCCGCCTTTGCGCCATGCATTTTCACTAACCGAAAAAGTATCGTCAAGCTTTATGCTGCCGTCTTTAATTTTGCTCATCAAAATATAAACAGTCATCAGTTTGCTCATAGAAGCAGGAGGAACACTTTCAGCAATATTTTTTTCAAACAAATATTCGCCCGTATCATAGTCCATCAAAATAGCGTTGCGGGCAGCGGTTTCAAAGCCCATGGCGTTAAAGCCGCAAACAGTGCTGCACAATAAAACTGTTAAACCAAACTTATTGATTTTCATTTGTTATCTCCTATTTCTTTTCTATTCTGGTATCATTAATACCGTAATATTTTAATTTAGCTTGCGCCACTTTAGCTTCTTCCACACGGCTGTACGGACCGACGGAAACACGATAATACGTTGTTCCGCTGACATCTACTTTTACTACATGACTGCTGCCGTATTCTTTTAGACGGACCATCAGCGTATGCGCTTTGTCATATTGTGTAAAAGCTCCAGCGTGAATATAATAGTATCCGGACAAATATTGATAGCCGCGACCTGTCACAGCTCGGGTATCGCCTTTTTCCGGATTTTTAGCTGCAACGCCGTATATACCGCTATTTTCAGCAGTTTTAACCGAACCGGCGCCGATTGTACCGATTGAGCCGGTTTTACGTACGCCGTCAGCTGCCGCTGCGCTGCCATAAACAACCGGCTCTGCCGTAGTTCCAGTCGGAGTATATGTTCCGGCGCTATAAGTTTTGTCACCGGCGCTGGCATAAACATTTGCCTGCTCTGCCACGTGTTCAGAAATTTCAATTCGTTCAGCCGATGATTCATACAAAGACGGCGCTGGGGTTGATTTTGCCGCCAACGCTTTACCTTTTGCCGAAGACAAATTGAGCAGAGCCTCTTTCAAAGCTTTACTTTCTTTAGGCAGCACTTCAACTTTTACTCTGGTTGTTCCCTGCCCCATATAGCCCAAAAGCTGAGCTCCGCGTTTAGAAAGATCGATAATTCGGTCTTTAACGTATGGTCCTCTATCATTAACGCGCAAAATAATTGACCTGCCGTTTTTCAAATTGGTCACACGCACTATACTCGGCAGCGGCAAAGTTCGGTGCGCCGCCGTCAAGGTGTTCATATTATAGCGTTCACCATTTGCGGTCGGTTTGCCGTTAAAATCCTCACCATACCAAGAAGCTGTACCAACTTCAGAATAGCTGTAATCTTCTTTTGGATAATACCATTTGCCGGCAATTTTATAGGGATTGCCAACTTTATAAATACCGCCGTAATTTTTGATAATCTCTGCCTGAGCCTGCGGTGATAAGCCGGATAACTCCGGCGTTCCGGTGGAACATGAGCTTAATATTCCGGCGCCTAAAACCAAAAACAAGATTTGTTTAATACAGTTCATTATTTTTTATCACTTCAACATTACAATTGCTTCAGCCTACTCTGTTTTTTTATTTTCGGCAAGTATTATTCACTACTTATGCTTTGCCTTTTTCACAGCAGTAGTTTTAACCGCCGGTTTTGATTTTTTTGCCGTTTTCAGCGGCTTTTTTTCATTAGGAAGAGGCACGCCAAAACCAACTTTAGCATTATAGTTTTTAATTTTTGTTAATAGCTGATAGTCTGGATATCCGTCTTCCGGCAATTTGGCTTTGTGCTGCAAAAACTTTACAGCTTTGCGAGTATCACCGCCTAGTTTGCCGTCCTCTTTAATTTTATTGCGCACAAACTTATTATAAAACTGCTGAATAAGTTTTATCTCGTCACTATTCATCACATATTGTTCATCAGCATAAATCGGCGCCCATTTTTTCTTAGGATTTTTTATATAATCAGCCAAACTAACAATCGCCAACGCATAATTATCCGAACGATTCCAAATCATAACCCGCTTAAAATTGCCAAACACAATATACGCCGGTCCTTTACGTCCATCAGGCAAAATAATCGAACCTTTCAAATCGGATTTATACGGCAAATTATAGCCATAATAGGTTTTAACCCCAAGCTTTTTCCATTCTTCCACTCTTTTAGTGTTTTGGCGGCCAACCTGATTAAAATCAAAATTCCAAGGCAAAGAAATTCTCATTCCCCACGGCTCGTCTTTTTTCCAGCCCAAAGAGCCTAAATAGTTGGCGGCAGAAGCAATGGCATCATCAAATGAATTCCAAATATCCGGCACGCCGTCGCCGTCAAAATCCACGGCGTAACTGTTATATGTTGAAGGCATAAATTGAAAATGTCCCATTGCACCAGCCCAAGAACCCAGCATTTTATCTTCACTGAGTTTGGTTTTATCCATAATTTTCAAAACCTGATACAATTCACTTTTAAAAAACTTAGACCGCCGGTTTTTATAGCTGAGATTAGTCAAACTATCAATCAAATGATAGGTGCCTTTATTTTGCCCAAAGTTGGTTTCCACAGCCCAAAATGCGGTTAAATACGGCATTGGTACACCATATTTATTTTCCACATTTTTATATTTTTTAATTAATCTGTTATTGTGTTTTCTGGCTTCTTGCACGCGTTTTGCCGAAACCAAACGATTGACATAGGCGCAGGTTGTCAGCACCAGCTCGGTTTGTTTTTTATCCATCTGCACCACTTCGGGCAAAGGATGATAAGAATGTTTACCTTTATAAGCTTCATCAATTGTTTTTTGTGAAATGCCTTTAGAAATCATCTCTCGCTTTAGACTTTCCAGCCAAACAGTCCACTCTTTAGGCGGAGTATTCTTATTTTTTTCCGCAGCCATAACTGTTCCGCTACCAGCCAAGAGCATCACCGCCCCCAACGCCCCGCAAATCAACATTTTGATTTTATTCATTTTATTATTCCTCACAAACAATGCGGACATTGTAACGGATTTTCTTTTAAAAATCATTAAAAAAATAAGAAAAACGCCGGTTTTTAAGACCGGCGCAAACAATTTATTTATTTGATAAATCCGAAGTGCAATGCGGGCATTTCACCGCAGCCAAAGGAATATTTTCGCAGCAATACGGACATTTTTTGGTGGTCGGCGCGGCTGCTTCTTCTTTTATCATTTTTTCTTGCAGTTTATTTACGGCTTTAATCAAAACAAACACCGCAAACGCAACAATAATAAAGCTAATGACATTGTTTAAGAAAATACCGTAATTGATTGAAACATCGTCAGCAAGTTTTATTTTCAAATCAGAAAAATCAACCTTACCTAAAAGCAAACCGATTGGCGGCATTATAATATCTTTAACCATAGAATCGACAATTTTACCAAAGGCGGCACCAATGATAATACCAACGGCCATATCCATAACATTGCCGCGCATTGCAAACTTTTTAAATTCGTTAAAAAAACTCTTAATCATTTTTCTATTTCTTTAATCATAAATTGGAAAGTTGTTACAAAGTTCTATTATTTTCTCTTTGGTTTGTTTAATAACTTCATCTGCATTGCCTTGCGCCAAAGCATCAACTACATCACCGATGCAATTACCAATAAGCTCAAATTCTTTTTCTTTAAAACCGCGAGTCGTTCCGGCCGGAGAGCCTAAACGCACGCCGGAGGTTACTTTTGGCGGCTGCGGATCAAACGGAATTGCATTTTTATTACAAGTAATATGAGCTTTTTCCAAAGCCGTGGTAACCACGTCGCCAGTCAAATTCTTCGGACGCAAATCCACCAAAACCAAATGGGTGTCCGTTCCGCCGGAAACCAAAGCCATGCCGCGTTTCAGCAAAGTATTACCCAAAACTTTGGCATTTATAATAACTTGTTTGGCATATTCTTGAAACTGCGGCGTCAAAGCCTCGCCAAAACACACAGCTTTACCGGCAATCACGTGTTCCAAAGGTCCGCCTTGAGAACCAGGAAACACTGCCGAATTTACTTTTTTATAAATATCGGCGTTATTAGTTAAAATCATGCCGCCGCGCGGGCCACGCAAGGTTTTGTGTGTGGTAGTGGTGACCACATCGGCAAAATCCAATGGATTCGGGTGTTGTCCACCGGCAACCAAACCGGCAAAATGCGCCATATCAACCATCAAATAAGCACCGACTCTGTCAGCAATTTCTCTAAAACGAGCAAAATTTATCTGCCGTGGATAAGCAGAGCCTCCGGCGACAATCAATTTTGGCTTGCTATCCAAAGCCAAACATTCTGCTTCATCATAATCAATCAAGCCGGTATCTTCACGCACACCATACTGAACAGCATTAAACAGCTTGCCCGACATCGAAACTTTTGCTCCATGCGTCAAATGACCGCCGGCGTCCAAGCTCATACCCATAATCGTGTCACCAGGATTCAGCAAAGCAAAATAAACCGCCATATTAGCCTGAGAACCGGAATGAGGCTGCACATTAACATATTGAGCCTTAAATATTTTTTTAGCACGTTCTTGAGCCAAAGATTCGACTTCATCAATAAATTCGCAGCCGCAATAATAACGATGCGCCGGATACCCTTCGGCATATTTATTGGTCAAAACCGAACCTTGCGCTTCCATAACCGCACGCGACACAATATTTTCGCTGGCAATAAGCTCAACTTGTTCGCGCTGGCGTTTCAATTCTTTTTGAATAATATCGTAAACATCTCTGTCTTCTGTTTGCAAACCATGTTCAAAATCCATTTTATTCCCCCTTATCCAGTTTATCCAAACGTCGCTGATGACGTCCGCCTTCGTATTCGGCAGCCATAAAAGCATCTATTTCAGCCACAACATCGGCAAATTTCATTGTGCGTCCGCCAAATACAATCACATTGGCATTATTATGCTGCTTAGCCAATCGTGCCGCTTCAATATTATAAAGCAAAGCCGCGCGAATTCCTTTGTGACGGTTGGCGGCAATAGAAATACCGATTCCCGTACCGCAAATTAAAATCCCTAAATCAGCCTTTTGGGTTAAAATTTCTTGTGCCATTTTATCCGCAATATCCGGATAATCCACCGATTCTGTAGAATATGTGCCTAAATCGTTCAAATTTAAGCCGGTGTAATGCTGTTTCAGTTTTTCTTTCAATTCAAATCCGCCATGATCGGACGCGATAGCTATTTTCATTCACCCCTCCTTTTGTTGACACAACTATATAATATAACAAGAAAAATTAGCTATTAAAAAACAGTAATTTTCCACCGATATAAAAAACAGGAACAAAAATGAAAAAGAGTGTTGACGTTTGCAAAAAAATCGGTATATATGGTTTCTGTTAAGTGAGTTTGGTACTTCGGTACGAACCGGCCGGTTGGCAGAATGGCTCATGCAGAGGACTGCAAATCCTTTTATATCGGTTCAATTCCGGTACCGGCCTCCAAAATCATTCCGACTTAGCTCAGCGGTAGAGCAATCGGCTGTTAACCGATCGGTCATCTGTTCGAATCAGATAGTCGGAGCCACTAAAAAAGGCTGTCGCAAGACAGTCTTTTTTTTGCGTTTAAACCTTTATCTAAAACACATTGTTATCCAACAAAAACTGTATACGGCATTGATTAGTTCTGCAATACATCTAAACCTCCAAAATTTGTATCTAAAAAACAAAACCCGCTATAAAAAAGCGGGCGGATGTTCAGAAACCGTATGCATGTAGAACGGCTCGGCTTATTCAGCGCATAGCCTTATTC
>USCF01000002.1 GCA_900553115.1 uncultured Alphaproteobacteria bacterium | reverse complement strand
TTATGTATCGTGCGTTTGAAATCGCCGGTTATGACCGCAGTATTGTTGACAATAAATTCGGCGGTATGATTAGCGCGGAATGAAATATGTCGGCAGTGTGATTATATATTCCTATTTACAAGCGGTCGGCATTATCAACGACCACGAGCCGCAATGTTTTTGCCACGTTTCCGATTAATCACCGCGCTGCAAAGCTTGTTTCCAAGCCAACAAAACTTCGGGTTTGCACGCCGATTTTTCATTTTCTCGGCGCTCGATGGTTTCTTTTTTATACTGTTCAATTTTGCGGCGGCGCTCGGCATACTCTTTCAATTCTTCATCTTGCAGAGTTTTAACTTCTCCGTCTTGTTTTGAAGCCAAATAATCCATCATACAAACATCTAGGGTAGCTTCTTTACCGGCGGCTTTCATTTTATTAAATGTTTCCACAATTTTTGGAGTTAATTCTCTCGCCAAACTTTCATAATACATATACATTGGAGATTTTCGAGCCGGAGCATTAACCAGCTGTTCTGAAAGTTTAAAATCGCCAAAAGTAATTTCTGGTTTTTGTCCGTCGATATCGGTCAAATATATTGAGCCGCCATAATTTTCCAGTTTGGGATTTTCTTTTTTGCGGCTGACAAAAATCATCTCATGAATCACGCCGTCAGCCGGAGCAATATCAATAATCACATCATCTTTAAAACGTTCTTTTGAGCAAATTACTCGATATTGTTTTCTAGACATAACACCTCCGATTTTTGTACAAAATAACATAAAAAAGAAAAAGAGTCTAGTTTTTAAAACAAAGCACTTGCATTTTTTTGCAAAGTAGCCTACAAACAACTTGACCATATTTTTCAGCTGGTGAGATGGCAGAGTGGTCGAATGCGATTGACTCGAAATCAATTGTACCCATTTCGGGTACCCAGGGTTCAAATCCCTGTCTCACCGCCAATAAACAAAAACGCTCCCTTTTGGGAGTTTTTTTGTTTATATGACACAGTTTTTTCCGCCTCTACTCTCGGCGTCATTCTTCAGCGCCTCATGCCACCTTATAGACTGAGGCAGACTGGAGAATCCACGACCTTGTTGCCAGCGGCAACGCAAAACGAGAGTAACAGTACATAAAAAGAAACACCCAAGTTAGGAGCAAGGGTGTTTCGGAGAAAAACTGCCGTATATTTGAGAGTAAATGGCAGTTTATTGGCAAGCGGGCGGCTTGATGATATCGCTCAAGCCGTCACACGCCGCCAAACTCAGTAGTATTTCCATGTAATGGAGCATGTGTTACCCTGGGTACAACCACATGCTGTAGCTGCTGATGATACAGGCATTGGAACAGTTAAACCATCACTTCCTGGAGTAGCAATAGCCGATCCACCAGCTGCATTTCCTGTTGCAGCAGTAGGACCAGTACCCGCATCACCAATTTTTGTGGCTAAATCTGCAACTGTAATCGTATCACCAGATGCTGTAATACTAGCCGTACCCTGAGCACGAAGTGCAATCAGTCATGAAGAAAATCCTGAACCCCAATCATTTGTTGCTAAAGTTATGCAGGCCTCTCTTGAAAGTCCATCAAATACAATAATGAAGGCTTTATTATCGTTTCCTGATGTTGCAGTACTATTACTTGACTGTATAGCTACATTACCATTAAAAGCATTTTTATATGAAGTCTTATTATTAGATTTTTTTACCAATTCATCTGGAACCAGCCCCATATCATGAGCTGTAGTTGTAGTTAAACCACTATAAGTTTTTTGCTGCGCATACATGGTTTTAATATTGGCAACCAACATAGAAACATTGTCGGCAACTTTATTGGTTTTGAATTTGTTCATAGCTTTTGAATAGCCGGCAATACCACCAACGGACAAAACACCGATAATGGCTAACACGCCCAACATTTCAATCATAGAACGACCGTTTTCATTTGTTTTAAGCATAGTCATTGTCTTTCTCCTCTGGCCTAAATCAGTAATATTTCCACAAAATAGAGCATGTGTTACCATTATCACATTTACAAGCAGCGGCGGCTTGCGCTACAGGCATCGGTAATGCTGTATTTTCACCACCAGGACAAGCTACTTGTGGAGTTGTAGCACCACTTACCGTAGTCCCTTTACAGCCCATTTGAACAACTGAATTACTTTCTTTACCGTCGTCAGTTACAGCTAACTCCACATTAGAAACTAACATTCCAATTAAGCCAGAAGAATAACCTGACCCCCAATCATTGGTAGCCAATGTTATACAAGCTTCTTTAGAAAGTCCGTTAAACACAATATTAAATGATAAAGCATCATCTGCATTAGAAGCGGCTGTTGCCCCCACAGAATTTGAGGCATTAATAAGCACAGTACCATTGAATGAATTATTTAATACTGCATTGTCAGTATTACCACTAGGATACGTTGTAACTAATTCATCTGGAACTAATCCCATGCTAACGGCAGAAGATTTAGTTAATCCATTAAAGCTACTCTGCTGAGCATACATAGTTTTAATGTTTGCCACCAACATAGAAACATTGTCGGCAACTTTGTTTGTTTTGAATTTGTTCATAGCTTTAGAATAGCCGGCAATACCACCAACGGACAAAACACCGATAATGGCTAACACGCCCAACATTTCAATCATGGAACGGCCGGATTCATTTGTTTTAATCATAGTCATTGTCTTTCTCCTAAATAAAATAATTTATAATGCTTATATTCACATTATGATGTAATTAGAACACATTTAAATATTTAAAACAATATTCTAATGGTAATATTACTAAAGTAATAGTTTATGTTAACTCTTTGTTAAGACTTAAAAATATTAATTTTGCCGCTTTGATTACAATGTTGATTTAAAACAAAAAAAACACCGGCACACACACCGATGTTTTTTCAGCTTGTCGGCTAAAATTGATTATTGCTTAGGCTGGTCTTTTTCCGGCGCCGATTCGGTTTTGAGTTCCGGCTCCGCATTGTCAGCGCCGCCGTGCAAATTATCTAAAAACTGCTTTTCCATTTTCATATATTGCTCAAACAGCCAGCGTGACTGAGTCAGCATTACCAAAGAAATAATCACCAGCCCAAAAATAACTTTTGGATTCTCGGTCAAAAACTGATGCACCACCGTCATAATAAAAAAGCAGACTATCAGCATTCGGAAACTGGTCAAAAACAACAGCGGCAGCCGATTCGCCCTTTTGGCTTTCCAGAGTTTGTAATAAGCCGACGCCACCTGATTGTTTGACACAAACAAATTCTTCAAATTCTCCGAACTTTCATAGGCGCTGAGAGTTTCTTTCACCTTTTGCAGCATTTTGCTATCCGCCAACATTTTTTGCGACAAATCAGAGAGCGAACGCACCTTGCGCGCCAACATCACCGGCAAAATCGTTTCCCAGCCGATAAGCGCCTTCAAAAACGGCGACATCAGCAACAGTGTGATGAGAGTAACCACCGCCCGCGCCGGCATATTCGGCAAATATTGATACACAAACGGACGCACCAGATAGTTAGAAAAACCAATCACCGCGTAGTTTATCATCACAAACAGCGCCAAACGCGATAAATAATTTTTAAACAATATATTCCACAAGCGCTCCTCGCTTTTGGTTTCTTTTTGCCCTGTCGCATGCTGCGCCAAAAATTGCTGCCATTTTTCCGGCAGATACTTTTTTATCACCTTAAACATCGGCTCGGCAAATTTTATCATCATCGGCGTAAAGAACGTTGTTATCACCGACACGGCGACAATAATCGGATACACCTGTTTATGCAAAACGCCCAAACTCATGCCCAAACTGGCGATAATAAAAGCAAACTCGCCGACTTGCGCCAACGAAAACGCCCCCAAAACCGCAGTTTTTAACGGCTGCCCCGAAACAATAAAACCAAAGCACGAAAAAGCCACTTTGCCCGCCATGACTATCAGCGTTATCACAAAAATCGGCCATGCGTATTCCAAAAACATTGCCGGATTAACCATCATACCCACCGAAACAAAAAACACAGCGCCAAAAAAATCTTTCAGCGGTTTAACTGTTTTTTCGATTCGCTCAATCAAAGGAGTTTCAGCCAAAATAGAACCGGTGATAAACGCGCCCAAGGCCGAAGAAAATCCCGAGTAATTCGCCAGCCACACCATTCCAAAACACAAGGCTATCATCACCAAAAGCAACTGCTCGTCATTCAAAAAGCGGTCGATTTTTTTTAGCAAAGTCGGCACCAAATAAATACCAATAACAAAACACATCACCAAAAACAAAATCAACTTGCCGGTGCTAACCAACAGAGCTTGTCCGTCAATGCTCGCGCCAATCGCAATAGTCGGCAACAGCACCAACAGCAAAATACCAACCAAATCTTCAACCACCAACACGCCAAAAACCAAATCCGTAAACCTTTGCTTTTTGATGTTCAAATCATCAAACGCCTTGATAATAATCGTGGTCGACGACATCGAAATCATACTGCCCAAAAAGAAACTGTCCATTGTGCTCCAGCCCAGCAGCAAACCAGTATTATACCCCAAAAACAGCATAAACAAAATATTTGCGTTGGCGGTTATCATCGCCGCTTTGCCCACGTTTATCATTTTTTTGAAACTAAATTCCAAACCCAAGCCAAACAGCAAAAAAATCACTCCGATATCCGCCCACAGGCTCAAATTTTCTCGGTCTGTCACCGTAGGCAGCAAATCAAAATACGGTCCCGCTAAAATACCGGCTAAAATATAGCCCAAAACTGTCGGCTGTTTCAGCTTTTTGAACAACAGCGTCACAATCGCCGCATAAATGGTTATTAACGTCAAATCTACAATCAGAGCATGAACCGTGTGCATATATTTTTTCCTATTAGATAAATTACAACTAATCAGGCTAAGGAAAAAATATTAACATTTTGATAAAAAACAATATTCTTTTTTTAGCTATTTTGCGCCAACAGCAAATATTGCTCCGGCGAAACGTTTTCGGCTCTGTCGGTTAAAGATACACCGGCGGCCGCGCAAGCTTTTTCTAGATTCGGTAAACTTTTCAGGCTCTGGCGCAGCATTTTGCGACGCTGCCCAAACGCCATTTCCGTGATTTTTTCCACCTTAGCCAAATCTTCTGGCGCCGGCAGCTGCTCGTTTGGCGTAAACAACAACACCGAAGACCAAATCTTGGGCGCTGGCACAAAACAATTAGGATTCAAATTAAACAGCAGCTTAACCTTGCAAACCAACTGCGACAACACCGAAATGCGTCCGTAATTTTTGTTGTCCGGCTCAGCCAAAATACGCTCAGCCACTTCTTTTTGAAACATCAAAGTCAAGCTGTTGAACTGCCGCATTTGTTTCAAAAAAACAATCAGCAGCGGCACCGAAATGTTATACGGCAAATTACTGACCACGCTTTTGCGCTGTGCACTCGGCTGCCCAAAATCAAACTTCATGGCATCGCCGTTGACAATATTTAGCTTTTCACCATAAACAGCCTGCAATTCACGCATAATTTCTATGCAGCGCTCGTCCATTTCAACCACTGTCAAGCTGTGCGGATTCGCTTTTAGCACCGCGCGGGTCAGTCCCCCTGGTCCGGGGCCGATTTCAAAAACATCTTCCTGCGAAAAATCTTCCGTCCCTCTGGCGGCCAACGAACTGCGAATAATTTTATCCGTAATATTCTGATCCAGCAAAAAATTCTGCCCCAAGGCTTTTTTTGCCATCAAACCGTGGCTATCCACCGTTTCTCGTAAAGAAGGAAGCTCTGTCATTATACTTTCTTTTCAATCAAAGCGCGGCTGCGCAAATTTTTGATATAGCGGTTAGAATATTCTTCCAGCTTTTTATTTTCCAAAAAGCTTTTAACCTCTTGGCGGGACGGAACTTCGGGCTTGTCCACCGCTGGATTGAAAATTTTTTCCATTTTTAAAATATAAAAATCTTTGCCATAGGCAATTGGGTCAGAAACATCGCCATCTTTCAGTTTTAGCATGGCCGTTTCAATCACCGACGGCAATTTGCCCTTGCCTATCCAGCCTAAGCGGCCGCCGTTGGCAGCACTTGGGCTCTGTGAAAACTGCATGGCATAAAGCTCAAATCGCGGATCATTGCGCAAATTTTCAACCAGCTGATTAAGGTCTTTGGCGTCTTTCTTGTCTATCACAATTTCCGACACCATAAATTTTTGCTTTTTCTGATCTTTTTTGATTTCTTCCAAAGCCTTATTGATATCATTTTCACTAATACTTAATTCATTATAGCCTTTTTGATTAATCAGTTTGTGCCAAGCCAAATCCGCCTCTATTTGCGTGCTCCAAACTTTCATACTCACTTTAGCGTCAGTCAAAATCTTTTTAAGCTGTCCTTTTTGCATATTATTGCTTTGTTCAAACTGTGCCAGAGCCTTGTCGATTTCTTTTTTGCTGATTTTAATCTTATTTTTTTCTGCCTCTTGAATCTTAAGCTTTTCATCAATGGCCGACTGCAAAACTTTTCCGATTATCATTGTTTTTGTTTGCGCGTTATACGGAATACCTGTTGTCAAAATAAACGCATTAATTCGGCTTTGCATATCGCTGCTGGTAATCACCTCGCCGTTTACCAACGCATAAATTTTCAGTTTATTTTCATATAAAGTTATCGGTTTCAAAGCCTCGGCACGACGACGTTCCGCCTCTTTTTGCGCTTCTTCCATTTGCCGGCGGCGCATTTCCTCTGCGGCACGGCGGCGAGCATATTCTTCTTGCTGCAAGCGCATTTTTCTGGCCTCTTCCCGACGGGCGGCTATATCGGCTCTTTCCTCATCGCTCAATTGGCGATATTGTTCTGCGTTGCGGCGAAACATAATCGAATTGGTATTTGGTCTATCCATACGCGCCTGATTGTCTATTTCTTGTAAATCTATGTTTTCGGCCTGAGCGGTAAAACCCAAAAATAAAACAAAACTTGATAATAAAACTAATTTTTTCATTATTTTTATTTCTCCTTTAACCCTATGAGCCAAAGCTACCAATCGTTTTCAAATAGAAAGTAATGCCAAACTCATAACTATTTTTCAAATCCGGATTACTGCTGTTATATTTTTTGATATTAGTAACCCACTTCAAGCATTCATCTTCATAAATCAGATTGCCGCCGTGCTCCAGCGAACCGCGGCTGTTTTCTGTCAAGTCCTGCAAATTATAGATACTGACAGACCAAAACTGCGAAAAAGCCGAGCTTAAAGAAGTATATAATTCTTTACGCTCAGAATACAACTTGTTGTAATAAGTGTTTCCTTGTAAAAAGATATAAGATGCGTAGGCGCGCAAAAATGACGGACCGACACCGGCGCCCAATTCACTGTATTTGGCGTCTAAAGATTTTCTATCCAAACGAAAACGATAGTTCAAATTCAAATATTCATTTGGTTCGGCATTGATGCGTCCGACATAATCGCTAAAATTAGAAATATGCTCGCTATCCAAACTTTCGGCAAAACTAGCATCTCTTCTTCTTTCATAACTTTGCGCAATAAACGCCGATGTACGGCCAATGATATCGCCATAAGAACTCCAACGCAAACCATAGCTTACACGGCTGCCGGTGTCGTTACGGTCATAACCGGCGTATCTATCCAGATCCAAAACGTTGGTGTCGTCAAAATAAACATCTTCGCTGTCTTCATTTGGAATCTTGTCTTGCTTGTTTCCGCCGTTTGGAGCTAACACACCAACTATTACCGGCTCAATAATCTGACGGGACGACTCATTTGCCCGCACAAACGGCAAACGCCATTCCACACCGGTCTGAGGGAAGAATCTAGTTACGGTTCCGTTATAGGTGTTTTGCGCATTGTATTGATACTTATTTATATAGTACGCATCTGATTTTAATGAAGTCACAAAACGATATTTTTCACCAAAAGACGACGTAAACGGAAGCTCCCACGCATTGATAGCCGTCAAACGCTGAGTTTGGCGTCCGTCTTTGTGATATATCGACGCGCTGTTGAATTCATTTTTGAAATACGAACCGATTGAGCTTGGATCAGAATAGGTTTCGACATCTATAAGCGGAGCGACCAACGGCTTACGGTCATTAATTTCATGGTATTGGCTTTCATTTCTAACCCGCAGATTGTAACTCAGAATTTTATAGTAATAAGCCTCAATCGACGCATAATCTCGACCGCTGAAACGCTCAAACGCCACATTAGAAGTCAACCATGCATCATCTTGATACGGCAAACTGAGTTCTTTTAGATACAAATAATCAGTAACGTACTTTACATCGTACTTCATCCGCCAATAATTATTTATATCATAACGCCCTTTGGCAAACAAATTACCTCTGTTTTTTGGGCGGTTGTCATCGTTATCCTTCAAATAACTGCCCGAAATATCAGTATCGGCGCTATAAAAATATTTTTGATACTGCCCGCCCCAAATCACATTTTTATCAGTAGAAAAAATCGGTGATATAATTACATTTGTCTGGTCGTCAACCGCCCAAAAATAACGCGGCTGAAACACAGCACCCAAATAGTTAGAGCTGCCCATGGTCGGAGCCAGCAATCCGGAACGTCTTTTTACACTCGGGTCTGGATGCGTAAAAAACGGAGTGTAAAAAATCGGTACATTTTTGATTTTTATAATTGCATCGTTGTAGTGAACATTTTTATTTTTTTCATCGTGCTGCACTTTGCGGGCGCTGATTGACCACAGCGGCGACTGAGTATCACACATATCGCACGGCGTATATGTGGCATAAGTCAGCTGTTTTTTCTGATTGTTTTTCTTTTTGAAGCTTTCGGCAAAAACATGGGATTCATCTTTGAGCAAAACTTTAATATGATACATTTCTCCCACGGTCATTTGCTCAGAAAGCGATACTTTATCGCTATAAATAATCGAACCGTCAGATGAATAAAGTTTAACATTACCGGTAGCCGTTACTTCATCTTTATTTTGATCATACACCAA
This sequence comes from uncultured Alphaproteobacteria bacterium, assembly GCA_900553115.1. Classification (GTDB taxonomy): domain Bacteria; phylum Pseudomonadota; class Alphaproteobacteria; order RF32; family CAG-239; genus RUG410. The sequence continues at coordinate 11,888 of USCF01000002.1, read as the reverse complement.
TGTATCTGTTTTTAAGCGCATTTTATTATAAAGTATTTCAACATCACCTTTGGCTGTAATCAGACCGGTGGTTTCATCATTAGTAAGTTCATCGGCGCTAAAATCTATAGCTTCATTGCCTTCCAAATTACTATCGCCTGTAAATTCTATATTTGTAATATTATGCGCCACATTCATATCCGCGTGCGGAGATTTTTGTTCTTTGCGCTGAATTTCACCGGCTTCGCTCACTGCATAAGCGGCATTACTGCAAAGCATCAATAATAAAATCTGTGAACCGGCGGCAACAAAACGGTTAATTTTCATTTTGACGCTCCTTTATTTTAAAACGGCGGAAGTAAAACGGATTATAAAAAAACAGCAAATAAAAACAAATAAACAACGGCAGCAGGCAATTTAAATACAACAATGGCAAAAACATCAACGAACGTCCGGCCAAGTTTGTAAACGCCAAATCGCCGCCTAAAATAATAATCATACTCAAAACCTCGACCGTGATGATTTTAGTCTGACCGCGGCGATTAAAATTACCAACCAGCAAACCAACACAAGCCAACAAAGCAAACAGCAGATTATACAGCGGATACAAAACACGCCTATTGCCTTCTACAATATTTTTACGTTGCGTATGATCGTCCAATGTATTGTCGCGACCTGATTGCAACAACTCAAAAACTGACTTTTCACGCACTGTTTGATCTTTTTTCTTTCTACTTTCCATATTGTTAAATTCAGCGGAATAGCGAGAAAAAGACAATGTGCTGAATTTATAATCTTTAGTATTCATTTCTTGGCGAACGCCGTTAATAAACAGGATTCTCGGACCTTTTTCGGTTTGAATAATTCTTCCTTTTTCAGCTGTTAGCGTTACTTTGAGATTTGGGTTGCTTTCATCGCTGACAAAAATCCCGCTGACCGAGCCGTCATCTTCGTGTTTATCAATAAACACCGTAATTCCGTTTTTCAAAGATGTAAACTCACCTTCGCGAAAAACCATCTGCGTCAAATTATTTTTAACCCGCCATTCCAAATCGCGAAACTTGGATTCGGACCAAGGTATCCCCCAGTTCATAACAAAAACATTAAACAGCGCCATTAAAATACCCAGAAAAACCGCGGCTTTTGAGTTTTGCCACGGGCTAATTCCCGCCGACTGCATCACCACCAATTCTCTATCGGCAATCAAGCGGTTATAAACAAACAGCACCGTCACAAACGCCGCCACCGGAGATAATATGTTAAAAATTCTTGGCATTAACAAAGATGTCATTTCGGCAAACAAATAAACGGGCAAACCTTGTCTTGTCACCATTTCCACAAAACGAAGCGACTGCGTCAGCCATAGCATGGCCAGCAGAGAGAAACAAACCAGCAGAAAACCAATAAAAATCTGCTTAAAAATATAAACGTTCAATATTTTCATCGTCTAAAACTATAACGCTATTTTTCTAGAATAAAATAACATTTTATCAGATATACCATTTATTTTGCTACGTCAAACAAAAAAGTCCGCAAACTAAGCGGACTTTTCTTAATTTGCAGATTTACATTTTATTTTTCATTTTTTAGAGCTTGTTCGCCGCCTTTGGTCACCACAACCATAGCCTCGCGCAAAATACGATCGTTTAGCGTATAACCGGATTGCAGTTCGGCAATAATTGTGCCGGCTGGTTTTTCCTTATCTTCAATTTCTTGCACTACGCGCTCAAAATTTGGGTCAAAAACCTTATTCAAGCTTTCAAGTTTTTTGATGCCGAACTTACCAAAAACTTTGGTTAGTTCATTTTGCGTAAGTTCAACACCTTTAATAAAGGCTTCGCATTTTGATTTTGTTTCATCGTCAACAGCACTCAACGCGCGTTGCAAATTGTCGGCAACGCCCAACAATTCTTTAGCAAAAGAAGAAATGGCAAATTTAGAATTTTTTTCAATTTCCTGCTGGCAGCGTTTTTTAGTATTTTCAGCCTCGGCATATGCGCGCAAAAAAGAATCTTTTAGCTTTTGGTTTTCTTCTTTAAGCTGGCTCAACTCATCTTTACATTCAGAGTTTTGCACATTTTCAGAATCTTCTGCGGCTTGAGTTTGTTTTTCTTCATTTTCAATTTCAGCCGACATTTTTTCTTTTTTATCAGTCATTATAGTTTCCTCTTTAATTCTTTCTGAAAGATATCTATATAGAACTTAGTGGTTAATCATAAACAAGTCAAGAGAGTAAGTTCTTTTTCTGTTGAAGGTTTGATTTTTTAATGATACAGTGCAACTGTATTATGTTTGGGAAGTTATTGTAATGTCACTATTGAATCTCGGCTCTGTTCAAAATAAAAAATTTGCTTTTTTACCGACAAATTTTAATAAAAGAAAATTCACCATAAATTTCAACGTTCAGCATGATCCCATACTGATACAAATGCAAAATATGGCTAAAAAGCAGTGTCTGACCGATAAATGCTGGCCGCAAAATGAACAAATACACGCTTGGATGATAACCGCAGAAACCGCAACTTTTATGAAATGCGGCGGTTTGGGAATGGTTGCCTCCGAGTTACCAGAAAATTATAACACCGTGTTTGCAGATAAAAAAAGCGACATCGTTATCATAACTCCAATGTATTTAGGCAACACCGGACGCAAAAAATGCACTCTTGAAAATGACATCTACACAGGAGCCGAAGGGAAACATGTGCGAGTAAAAAAACTCTGCACCGTTAAAGTACCGTTTATGGGCAGCCGCAATCGTTTTTGCCATTTTAAAGTTGAAGTTTATTTGGGAGAATTAAACGGTGCAAAATACTTATTTTTGCAAAACACCAGATTCTTTTCCATCAATCCGGCGCCGGAAAATCCTTCCGGACAAGGCGGCTGCTATGTGCTAAACAATTTGCACGTTAATGAAGTTGAACGTTTTGCATTTTTATCCAAAACCGTCTATTGCCTGTTAGAAAACATTGCTTTGCAGCAAATAAACAACATTGCTATGCCTAACCTGCTTATTGCCAACGATTGGCACAGCGGCGCAATATCCGGCCTGACAAAGTATCTGACTTTAGCCAAAGTCTATGCCGGACGCCTATCCTCGGCTATTGCCGATTTATTAAAAGATATTCCAATCATTCATATCGCTCACCACATGGGATACCAAGGTTGGGACTACAACAACACTTCAAAAATTTTGAACTCACTTTATGAGGATTTGGCAAGCTTGGTGCTAAAAAACGCCAAAGCCGTAAAAAACAGCAACCCTCGCACTTCTAATACTTTGCTGGTTGGCGACACCTATAACCAAGCCTCCTGCAACATGCATCTTGCCGACAGAATTATCACCGTTTCCAAAAATTATATGGAAGAAGTATCGCGAGAAAAAAGCTTTGGCTTTGATTTTCGTGACATTTTGAAAATACGTAAAAATTGCCGAACTTTTTTTGGTATTGTCAATGGTTATGAAAAAAAATTGATTTCGCCTAATGCTCAAAAAATTGAAATGATTAACAAATATTTTGGCGACACTCAATTTAGAGTTTATAACGAACATTCTATTCAAAACAAATTACATAATAAAAAAGAATGTATAAAACTGCTCTCACGTTTGGCCACTGATGAAAACTATCGTCAAAAAGTTATTCCAATGATTGACACTTATAAGTTTGATGACATTTCATCAATCGTGCATGAGGCTGAAAATATACCTTTTATCTGCATGACCAGCCGTTTAGTTGAACAAAAAGGCTATGACATTGCGCTAAACGCCATTCTGCGCATATCTAACAAATACAAAAACTCACCGCAGAATTTTCCAATTTTTGTATTAGGCGGAGCCGGTAACAAAGATTTATTTCATGATTTAATGGCTCTAAAAGATAACACCAAACAAATCTATCGTGATTTTGCTAAACGCATTTTTGTGTTTCACGGCTATAATGACCAATTTGCCTACTCCGTGCAAATGGCCGCCGATTTTTATTTGATGCCGTCTTACTTTGAACCTTGCGGACTAACGCAAATGGAAGCCATGGCCAAAGGCAGCCTGCCAATAGCCACCTCTACCGGCGGTTTGGTTGACACTATTCAAGACGGTGTTGATGGTTTTAGAACAGAAGTGTTTTTTGCCGACGGAAACCGAGTTTATGGTCCAAATCTGCAAGCTCAGCACCTAAAAAACAATATCAACGCTTATCTTGAAACCATGGAAAAAGCGATTCGCTGTTTTTATGCCAACCCTAAAGGCTTGCAACAAATGCAGCGCGCCGCCATGGAAAACGATTTCAGCTGGTCCATTCCCAACGGCTCTGTTTATAAATACGATAGACTTTTCCATACCGGCAGCCTATAAAACCTCAGGTATTGTTATCAAATAAAACCAAAGCTGTGCATGATTGCTTTGCGCAAATTTTGCATGCCGTCATCACATCAGCCAAATTATATTCACGACATCTATCAATCGGTATATAATTTTCAGGAGCAATTTTACCGCATATCCTATAAAAATATGGTTTATCACAATTATTTCCGGCACAAACACCTACAACCCAAATATAATTTGAATACGTGGTGACCAAATGCAATAAATCGTGGCAATTTTGCACCGCCTCATCATTGGCAACCATTTGAAATTTGAGATTCATTCTGGTATATGTGCTCCACGGCCGCATAGAAATAGACACTCTATTACCAAACAAATCTCTATCGTATGCGTCTAACATATCATTTGGGACAGCTCCGATGGCTTTCATTGTTGATAATAAATTTTCCGAACCTTTACCATATTGTCCCTGAAACTTATAAGCATCTTTAATATTGAAAATCAGTGTTTCTATCTGATACAACCATTTATTATGTTTGAAACTAGACATTGCTTTGGAATAACCGGCAATTCCGCCGACACTCAACACAGCAATGATAGCCAACACTCCCAGCATTTCTATCATAGAACGCCCAGCACAACAAGTAATACCTCAACTCTCTTTTGACATAATTCGCAGATTTGTACCGAGAAACTTGCCAGCAAAAGTTTTTAGGTACAAAGCCTAAAATGACGGTAAACTGACGAAAGCACAAACTATTTTTCAAGTTATTTTTATACATATTTTCGAACTCCTAAACATATAAAACAAAACCCGCTGTCAAAAGCGGGCGGATGTTCGAAAACCGTATACCTAGAAACGGCTCGGCTTATTCAGCACATAGCCATATTCAGCCGACATCCGCTCCAAGCAGAAATCGGCATAAAAATTTTAGGTCATTATGCAATGACCCTAGGTAAAAGGGTTTTCGACGCCCTGCATTTTACAATGCCTGTTTAGTATAAATGATTGAACCACAAACAATCAAGTAAAAAATAAAAATAGAAAACTTTACGTGATTACTTAGTTTTATTTTTTACGTGAAAGCCCCAAAAACACGCAAACGCGATCAAAATCAGAGCCATAAGTAAAGGTATCATATTTCCATATTGCCCAAACAATGTGTCATGCGACATGCTGATTTTTACTGTATCGTCAACATAACCGCGCTCTGCCAAACCGATTTTTGAGGTTATTTTTCCATAGGGATTTATCACGGCGCTGATTCCGCTGTTTGCGCTGCGGACAACCGAAATTCCTTCTTCAACCGCCCGCATTTGTGCCGCCACCAAATGCTGATAAGGGCCGGCGCTGATACCATACCAACCATCGTTTGTCAACACCACCGCCCATTTAGGCTTATTTTGCTTACGCACAATTTGTCCGGAAAAGATGACTTCATAACAAATAAGCGGAGCAAATTCGGCATAATCCTCCAGTTTTATGGTCTGATACTTTTCCCCTTTAGCAAACTGCCCCACCATATTAGTCAGCGGTTTTATCCATTTTGGAAGATACTGTCTGAGCGGAATATATTCCCCAAACGGAACTAAATGGTTTTTGCTGTATATATCATGAATTTGCCCAAAATAATCCATCGCCGCCAGAGAATTATATAATAAATAGTCGCCGGTGTTTTGGTCATATCCGTCCTGCAGCATTCCCGCCAGCAAATAGCCTTTGGGCGGTACCGCTTCCTGCGCCATAAGACGATGCTCTAAATCATAAGCCAAATTAAACGGCGAGGCTGTTTCTCCCCAAATAACAAAATCAATATTTTCCAGTCCTTCGGCGCGGCTTAAATCAATATATTGCGCAAAATTATTTTCAACCGCGTCGCGGCTCCATTTCATAGTTTGCGGAATGCTCGGCTGTACCAAACGCACGCGGATTTGCTCTCCAACGTTTAATTTACCCCATTGCACTAAAGCAAAATCGCCGTATATATATAGCCCCAAAATCAGCAGCAAAGAGCAAAGCGGCGCTAATATATTGCGCTTGTTAGGTTTAATCAGCCAAACCGCCGGCAGCGTCGCGATAATCACAATCAGCATAGATAAACCATAAGTTCCCCACCACACTAAAGTTTGCAGCCACAGCGGATTAAACGCCAACACCGAACTAAGCGGATTCCACGGAAAACCGGTTAAAAACACACTGCGCAGCCACTCAGAGCTTAAAAACCAACCAGAGGCAAGAAGTAAAATTTTACTGAATTTGGTTTTGCCGAATTTCATCAGCGCAAACGGAAAAATCGTAAACAAACCAAAAAATCCGCCGCCCAAAAGCAAAACAAAAGGATACATCCAACCTGTTTTGGCCGCGTCTATCAAAAGCGCGTTGCCAACCCAATAAAATCCGGCGGAAAAATAACCAAAACCAAACCAATACCCAATAGCCGACAAACGTTTTACGGAGCTCTGCCCCTGACTCAAGACAAATATGCCGCAAAAAGCGACAAACGCGGCCCATGTATGATAAAACGGAGGCAAAGCGGCAACCAGCAACAAACCAAACAGCAGCGCCGAGGTTTTATATCTCCGCGCTGCCGCTTCGCAAATTTTTTGCCATATTGCCTTTAGTTTTGCCACTTAGTCTTCCTTATACGGATTCGCAATACCCATAGACTGCAAAATTTCTATCTCAAAGCCTTCCATATATTCGGCTTCTTCTTCTGTTTGATGGTCAAACCCCAGCAAATGCAGTAAACCATGCGTCAACAAATGACAATAGTGGTCATGCAGCGAAATTCCTTCAATATCGGCTTCTTTCTGCATAGTTTCAAAAGCAATAATGATGTCGCCAAGCTCAATTTCCTGATATAAATCACGCTCTTGCGCAAAACCCTCAAAATCCACATTGGCAAAAGAAAGCACATTTGTCGGCTTGTCCATACCGCGAAACTCTTTATTTAGAGCATGCACACGCTCATCGCTGCTTAAACATACATTAACGATAATCGGCAAACCAGCGTGTAAAACTTCCGATTCGGTATGTTCAGCCACATAAGCAAACACGGCGTTTTTAACATCTTCCGACACCTTTTCTATTTGAGAAACCGCCGAACTCCAGCGGTTATCTTCAACATCTAAATTCAAAAAACTATCAATCATGTTCTTCTTGCAGCTTTTTGCTTTTTTCTTCATAGGCTTGAACGATTTTAGCCACCAAACCATGACGCACAACATCGTTGGAGCTGAATGTTACCGAAGAAATATTCGGCACATTGCGCAAAGTATCCAAAGCATCGCGCAGACCGGAAATCACACCGCGCGGCAAGTCTACCTGACTCAAGTCGCCGTTCACAACCATGCGGGAGTTTTCGCCCAAACGGGTCAAAAACATTTTCATCTGCATCGGTGTGGTGTTTTGCGCCTCATCCAAAATCACAAACGAATTTGCCAAAGTACGTCCGCGCATAAACGCCAACGGAGCAATTTCAATTTCGCCCAGCGCCAACTTTTTATCAACCTGCTCTGCCGGCAGCATTTCGTACAAAGCATCATACAGCGGACGCAGATACGGGTCGACCTTTTCTTTCAAATCACCTGGCAAAAATCCCAAATTTTCACCTGCTTCCACCGCCGGACGTGACAAGATAATTTTATCAATCGTACCTTCAAGCATCATAGAAACAGCCAGCGCCACCGCCAAATAAGTTTTACCTGTACCGGCAGGGCCAAGGCCGAATACCAGCTCGTTTTTCATCATTTCCTGAATGTACTTAGCTTGGGTGGCCGAACGCGGATAGATATAGCGTTTTTTAGTTTTCAACACAATATCATTTAAGTTCTGCTTATCATCTTCCGTATGGCATTCTCCGCTCATACGCACCGCAGCTTTAACTTCTTGCTCGCCGATTTCAATACCGCGGCTTACTTTATTATAGAGCAGCTCGATAGCATTTTTAGCGCTTTCAACATCACTGGCGGCACCTTTAACCGTAATTTGATTGCCAAAGCTCAAAATTTCTACATTCAGCATTTTTTCAATCAGGCGCAAATTTGAATCTGCCGCCCCCACCAGCTGTTGCACAAGTTGATTGTTAAACAGTTCAAAACAAATTTCAGCCATGGTTAAATCTCCTTTCCGCTTAAAGAGTTTGTGGTCGCTTCGGTAACTTCCACATTAATAATTTTATTTATATTAGCACTTTCCGTTTCAATATGCAAGTTCTGCATATACGGTGTACGCCCAATTAGCTGTCCTTTATGGCGGCCTTTTTGCTCAAACAGCACCGGCATAACTTTGCCCACGCAAGATTTGTTAAACGCCTCTTGGTATGAAAACAGCAAGGTCTGTAAAATATCCAAACGTTCTTTTTTAATTTTTTCTTCTACCTGATTAGGCATAACCGCCGCCGGAGTACCGGCCCTACGACTATATTTAAATGAAAACGCCTGAATATACTTCACTTGATTTACCACATCTAAAGTCGCCTGAAAATCCTCGTCTGTTTCCCCCGGAAAACCAACAATAAAATCTGAAGACATTCGCAAATCCGGATTAGCTTTTTGCAGTTTTTCAACGATTCGCAAATAGTCGCCCGAAGTATGGCGGCGATTCATCGCCTTCAAAATTTTATCCGAACCGGATTGAATCGGTAAATGTAAATAAGGCATCAAAACTTTCAAATCCTGATGGCAGGCAATTAAATCATCGTCGACATCTGCGGGATAAGAAGTGGTATAGCGCAAACGTTTCAAACCGTCCAATTCGGCCACACGGCGCAACAAATAGGCAAAATTTCGCTCTTTGCCGTTTTCGTCTTCACCGTGATACGAATTTACATTCTGCCCCAGCAAATTTAATTCCAAAGTACCGGTGGCAATCAAACGTTTTGCTTCTTTCAGCACTTCGGCAACCGGACGCGAATATTCGGCGCCGCGGGTATACGGAACCACGCAATAGGTACAAAAATTATTACATCCTTCCTGCACCGCCAAATAAGAGCAAGCTCCTTGCGCTTTATTTTCCGGCAAAAAGTCAAATTTACTATCGGCCGAAAACTCGGTATTAAGCAAACCGGCATGACCTTTTTTATGTTCTATTTCTTTCAGCATCTGCGGAATTTTATAATACATCAAAGGACCAACAGCAAAATCCACAAACGGCGCGCGTTTAACAATTTGCTCATCTTCGGCCTGAACCACGCAGCCGGCAACGCCTATCACTGTTTTTTTACCGTTTTGTAAACGTTCATCGGCAATTTCGCGGGCTCTTCCCAAATCTGAAAATAACTTTTCCGCCGCTTTTTCCCTGATATGACAGGTGTTGAATAGCACCAAATCGGCATCTTCTTGTTTTTTGGCTTCTTCATAGCCTTCTTTTTTCAACATATCGGCAATACGCGAAGAATCATACACATTCATCTGACAGCCGAAAGTTTTGATAAAATATTTTTTAGACACTGCGTCCTCATAAAGTTGTTATAACATAACCATATTATGTACGCCAAAGTTTAATTTTTTACAAACACTTTTTTTGTTGAAAAATTAAGAGATTTTCTTTAACATAAAAACAACTTTAGATAAGGAGATGCACAATGTACGGCATTAGAGAAATTTTACCTTCATATTTAGACGAAGCTAAACCGGAAGAAAAGCAAGCGTTTTTTGAAGCGTTGCTTGCCCTAGCCAGCGCCGATGGAGGCTGCGATTCTGATGAATTGGAGTTTATCACCGAAGCCGCTGTCAGCCACGGTATTGAAAATATTTCACAAATTTTAGAAGGACAGGATTTAGAAAAAGTCTTAGCCGATGTTGCAAAAATAAAAAACCGACACTTAGCTTTAGAACTGATTCGCGAAATGTGCATGCTGTCGCACGTTGACAACGTACTTTCCGACAATGAAACGCTAATCATCGGCAAAATCGGACTGGCTATGAATGTTGAACTAGAAAAAATCGAACAAATCAGCAATTGGATTATTGACCACATTATTTGGCTTGAACAAGCTAAAATAATTTTTGAGGAAAAAGATTAATGTTTCCTTATCAAGACGGAAAATATTTTGATTCACTTTATCAAACGGTCCAAAATTGCTATCCAAATTTGGACAAAGCCGCTGCCAGAGATGTTTTGCGTGAACTTATATTATCTCCAAAATCAGATCTTGTCACAGTTGGCACCGAACATTACACCAAAGCCGAAGTTATCCAAAATCTGCAACATTTTCTAAATGGAGAAAATGAAGAAAAGCCTTTTGACGAACGATATCATAATTTGCTTGAATCCGCACTAAAGACCATAAAACATATGAACGACGGTTATATCACCGAAGAAGATTATGAAGAACGCAACAAATTTTTGGATACGATAAACAAAAAAGAATTTGATGTTTTTGTTTTGCTGGCCTTGCTAAAGTCTTGCCGCGATTTTGATAATCCAACGCTTATAAATCAATTAATTTATAAAATCCGCAGTCTGCGCGAGCTGAACGACCTTATCCGCAAATACACCAAAGACGCCGTTGCCATAAACACTGACGAGCAAGACTATGAAAAAGCCAAACTTGTGTATAAAATGCTAAAATCTTTGCAGAGCTTAGGCTATGGTTACACCATCTCTCAAAGAGAAAAAGAAAATCTGGATATCAGCCATGATGACGATGAAGATTTATATGAAGACTACGCTTATGATTGCTGGCTGAAACGGCTTATGCTGCTGCAGCTCAGACGCGAAACAAGACAAAGCGGAGCTCTAAATTCTAACAATCTCAGCGCCATGATGGATTTAAACATTGGTAAATCATCTACCCTTTTTGATGAAATTGGCGGCAGAATTACTGAATTGCGCGGTGCTATGCAAAAAAGAAGGTTTGACAGCAACCGTTTTGATATGCTAGAAGGAAATAATCAAAGCGGAAAGAACAACCGCTAATATAATAGGAGAAAAAAATAATGGGGATTATTGGACTGTTTGTTATGCCGGTGCTGGATATTCTGGCAATTGTGGTTGATATCTATTTTAAGGTTGTGGCCGTAGATATCATTTTATATTGGATGCTGCATTACAAATTGATGACCGTGCATAATAAATACGCCGAGAAATTTATGTCAATTTTAAAGATATTGACTGATCCGGCCTATAAACTTATCCGCTCTAAAGTTCCGCCTGTTTCCGGATATGACATTGCACCATATGTTTTGTTACTTGGTATCGCTTTTGTCGGTTCGTTTGTAACCCATTTAAGCCGTTGGATTGAACAATATATGTAATGACATTTTTCACTGCTGATGATAAAGGTTATCTGCTCAAGATAAAGCTTACTCCAAATTCTGCACAAAACGGATTTAAAGGAGTGTTTTGTGATGAAAAAGGAAATGTTTTTCTAAAAGGCACGGTCACAGTTGTTCCCGAAAAAGGCAAAGCTAATAAAGAGTTGATTGCATTGCTGGCAAAAACTTTGAAAATAGCAAAAAAAGAGGACTTTTTTGGTCCTCTTTTTTGAGTTTTTTGTTCTACTTGGATAAAGCTAGCACCCTGAGCCTATTCAGCTTCTTCAGGAAGTCTTCCTTATCATCGATTTCAAAGCTAGAAATCAGCCGT
>USCF01000001.1 GCA_900553115.1 uncultured Alphaproteobacteria bacterium | reverse complement strand
ACTTTCATTTTATCTTCTTCAATAGCGCTTTTGAATTTCTTATACATATTGTCGGCGCCGTCAATTCCAGATAAAGCCATTTGACGGGCGGCTTCAAGGGTTATATAGTCGCACTCGTTTATTTTTTTGGCTTTATTTAAGACTTTTGTTTCTTTTAGTACATTATTTGAATTGCAGCCAAACGCGATTGAAGATGAAAGGTAAAGTCCGCTATGCCCAAGCGGGGTGCAGGAAGCGTCGCGTTGGTTATTTTTTTGCGAATGTTCTTTAGCTTTGTGCGCCAAAACGTTGCGTTTTAGGTTATATAAAGGGAAAAATCCAACAGAAAATTCTTTTTTTTCTTTTATTACTTCATCACCGTTCGTTTGGGCCAATTTTTTGAAATCGGCTATAAATTGCGGCATGTAAATATTGCTTTTATTGGCATTGATGCCTTTTGTTGTTATTTTTCGCATATCATACAAAGCTTTTTGGCGTTGTAGGTTGGCTCCGGCACCGGTTTTGAGCTCACCGTTTTCATCATAAAGATCTTTTTGCACCTTAGCAAGAAGAGCCTTATTTTGGTCGCTGTTGCCAATATATTTAGCGGCAAATTGGTGTAGGGTTTTGTTGTTGGAACAATACATATAACGGATTAAATCTTTGCCAATATCCGGATTGCTTTGAAATATAAACATTCTGGTATGATTTTTGTTTAGATTAACAGCATCTCCGGCTTTGCCTTCGCGCGCTTCCATTACGGAAGTCAATTCGTATTTATAAATTTGGTCGGTATTTGCTCGTTTGATATTGACAATACTATCTTTCCGCCAATCCGCCAAAGACATTACATATTCAACTTTTTGAGTAAACAAACCAGCCGGAAGCTGCTTGATATCTTTAAATTTATTGGTTTTAGAGGTAATATTGCTAGAATTTTCTCCTGTTTCCAAATCAGAAACCGTATAATTTAGTTCTTTATTAGGTGTCTGTAAAACAGAAATCTTCTTTTCTGGAACAGGTTGTTCTTTTACTTCTTGCGCCTGACCGCTCAACACATTGCTCGCCACCAAACTTGTGCCAAGCATTCTTAATTTGTTCATTACGTTATTTTTGTTTATTCTTGCCATGATTACCCTCTTTTTTACTTTTCAACAGTATAGTAGCATATTTATGTCTAAAATGCCAGTTTTTTATTGAAAAAAAAATACTCTGCGTTTATAGTTGGCAATAGTTTAGAATTTATTGATTTAGGATATAAAAAATGGCAAATGAAACAAATATTCACAGAGAATCCAGATTAACAAAATTGAGAACATTGCAAGAAAAAGGATACAATCCTTATCCGTATAAATTTGTTCCAACAATCTATGCTGCCGAATTGCAGGAAAAATATAAAGATTTGGAAGCCGGAACTGATACGGAAGACAGAGTTACTGTGGCCGGTCGTGCCATGGCTGTGCGTAATAGCGGTATGTTTGTGGATATTAAAGATAAGAGCGGTAAAGTTCAGGCGTTTTGTTATAAGAAGATTTTACCGGAAGCCGATATGGAATTGTTGAAATGTCTTGATGTCGGCGATATGGTTGGTGTCAGCGGCTTTGTGCGCCGAACTCCGCGCGGAGAATTAACGATAGCCGCCGAAAAGTTTGATATTATTGCTAAGTCATTGCAGCCACTGCCGGAAAAATTTCATGGCTTGACCGATGTCGACGCTCGTTATCGTCAACGTTATGTTGATTTTATTATGAATGAAGACAGTAAAGAAATTTTCAAAAAACGTTGCCGTATTACTTCTGCTGTCCGTCGCTTTTTTGAGCAAAATGAGTTTTTGGAAGTTGAAACACCTATGCTGCATCCAATCATGGGCGGTGCAAATGCAAAGCCGTTTATTACTCATCACAACGCCTTGGATATGGATTTATATTTGCGTATTGCTCCGGAACTTTATTTGAAAAAGCTGGTTGTCGGCGGTTTTGACCGAGTGTTTGAAATTGGCCGTAACTTTAGAAATGAAGGTATTGATAAAAATCACAATCCTGAATTTACGGGCTTGGAAGCTTATCAGGCCTATGCCGATTACAACGATATGGCTGATTTGATTCAAGAATTGCTGCGCTTTGTGGCTAAAGATGTTTTAGGTACGCAAACATTGATGATTGGTGACAAAGAAGTTGATTTGTCAAAACCTTTTGTGCGTAAGTCCATTGTTGATCTGATTAAAGAAAAAACAGGAATCGATTTGTTACAGGCAGAAACTTTGGAACAGGCAAAGGAAATGGCTAAATCTATTGGTGTTGATGCAGGTGCTTGCAGCTGTTGGGGAAAAGTTGTTCAAGAAGTGTTTGATGAAAAAGTTGAGGCTTCTTTGATAGAGCCGACATTTGTAATGGATATGCCGCGCGATATTTCTCCGCTGGCTAAAACCCATCGTTCTAATCCGCGTTTGGTTGAACACTTTGACGCTTATTTAGGCGGTATGGAAATAGGCTGTGCCTATTCGGAACTTTCTAATCCGTTGGAGCAGCGTGAGCGTTTTGAAGCTGAAGTTGCCGCTCGTGAAAACGGTGATGATGAAGCGCAGATGCTTGATGAAGACTTCATTAACGCTTTGGAAAACGGTTTTCCTCCTTCCGGCGGTATGGGCATGGGAATAGATCGTTTAGCTATTTTGTTCACCGGTGCTGAAACTATTCGTGATGTTATTGCTTTTCCTACTCTGAGAAAGAAAGACTAAAAAGATGAAAAAAATTAAAATAAGCTGGGTCGTGGCTCTGATTTTATTGTCAATAGCATTAGTCGAAGGATTTATTGTCCTTGGCGATTTGCTGCGTCCGGCGCCGGATAAATTTCAGCTGGCGGAAGCGGAAATAAATGTTCCGCAGCGCAATGTTGAGGTTCCGCAATTTGTTTTTGAAAATAAGCAGATTAAAAAATTGAATGCGGATTTGCAGAATTTGGAAGATAGTTTGAATAATTCTTTGCTGGATAAAATAATTTCCTTGTCGGAGGATGTAAAAGAGCCGGAGGCTACCGAAAAAGCGCCGGTAGAAGAAAAAACACAGACAATATCTGAAAATATAGCGGTTAAATCTCGTATTAATAATGTTACGGGCGGAAAAGTTATGGTAGCAGTAATTATTGACGATATGGGTGTTAGTGTGCCGCACACCAGAGATATTTTGAGCTTGCCTCGGCCGATAACAGCCTCTTTTTTAACTTATGGTGCAGCAAATCGTAAGCAAGTTCAAGAAGCTAAAGCTAAAAATTTTGAGGTTATGCTGCATGTACCGATGATGCCGCATGCTAAGGCTGATTTAGCTCCGGTCACCTTATCTCCTAATATGAGCGAATCGGAGATAAAAGGCGATTTTATAGCTATGTTGGACCGATATAAAGGTTTGGGGATGAAAGGTATAAATAACCATATGGGCAGTTTGTTTACGGAAGATGCCAAAAGTTTGGGCTATGTGATGCAGATATTGAAAGACCGCGGTCTTTTCTTTTTGGACTCTAAAACTACCTCTAAATCTGTTGGTGCTAAAGTTGCCGCTGAATATGGCGTACCATATATTGCCAGAGATGTGTTTTTGGATAATGAAAATGATTATGACTATATTATGAAACAGTTGCACTTGACCGAAAAAATTGCTCATATGCGCGGATATGCGGTGGCTATAGGACATCCGCGCTCAAAAACATATTTGGCTTTGCGTGATTGGATGAATGGTTTGTCAGATCGTAAGATACGTTTGGTCAGATTAGGTGATTTGGTGCGCGAAGTAAATAAAAAAGCAGAAAATTGAAAAAATTTTGATTTTATGAAAAAAAGTTCTTGACCTTAGCAAAAAATGCAAGTATATATACGCTTGTTCTTAACGTGGTCCCATCGTCTAATGGTTAGGACATCACCCTTTCACGGTGGCAATATGGGTTCGAGTCCCGTTGGGATCACCAATACAAACGGCAGGTATAAAAAACTGCCGTTTTGCTTTATTTACCAAGCCTTTCAGCGAGTTCGAATGTTGTAAATTTGAAAATGGCGTTTTGGGAAGTTTTCCCGAATCAGTTTATGTCGATTTTTTTATTTATAACAAATTGTTACCAATACATCATTGTTTGGATAACCATATAAATTGGAATCATATTGCGGATTACTCACTTTGATGTATTTTGTTTCTCCGTAATTAATTTTTCCCAGCGCATGCGAAACATATCCACTTCCGTCTCTAGGGGCATAATAAGGAATTGAACCTTTGAGAGCAAACATTCTCACATATCCTCCCTTTTTATCTTTAGCTTCTTCTCCTGTCCAAAAATAGATGTGACTATCGTTTTCCCAAATATTCATAGCTTTCATAAGTGAATCGTTTCTATTACCATAAATGCTTGTTTCTGTTGTTTCCTTATTATATATTTTTTTTGCTAATTTATGTAGATCATTTCCTGTAGGTAGATTCTCAATGTGCCCGCAAGCTTTGGCTGCACCAGCTAGGTAATCATTGTCATAAGGACAATATTTTAAGCCGAGAGTTTCTTTATAAGAGAGGCATTCTTTTTGACTTAATGGAGTATATTCTACTTTTATGAAGTCTTTTGCATAAGCATGATTGATTAGGCCTATACTGATAATGCTTAGTATTTTTATGCTATTTTTAATCAAAGCAGTCTCCTGGTGATAATTATGATGCCTTTTGAACATATTATTTATTCATTAATATATCATTAAACAGTAGCTCGTAATTTGCTAGATAAGCATCACCAATTAAAAAAGCCCTGCCTTTGGTGGGGCTTTTTATGTGTCTGTAATTCTAGGGCTAAAACTCATAAAAATTGGTTTGATCTGCAGTCGGCAGTCATACGTGTATGCCGGTTACGAACTTGTGATCAAGCCGACAAAGGCGGCGAAGCGTAAGTGCAGCCAGCCCTGTTGTTGCCATAGGCGATATTTTAAACAGTATTCCTCAAAGTTTGGTAAAAGCAAAAAATAAGTGAATTTAACTGAAAATATACAGATAATTAGGTTTTCTTTATAAAAATTGACAAAAAGACTTGGACTTTTAGAGAAAAATATGCTAAAGAGAATACAATATTCATTATAATTAGTTCTACATTTATGAGAAATCTGGTATTATTTTTTATCTGTATGGCGTGTCTGCATTTTGGCTATAACAAGTTTGGTCGCAAGACACTTAATCCTCAAATTATCGGCGAAGCTGTTGTGCAATTAGACACTGCGGACGAATCTGAAAAAGTCTATTTTGCTATAGTAAACAATCGGCGCTGTTTGGTTGACAAGGTGCTTTCTGAACATGGTATGTGGGAGAATCCTAGACAAGACAGTTTGGTCACAGTATTTACAGTAAAAAAAGACACATTGACTCATTTTATGAGCGGACGTGTTGACGCTGCGGCAATTGATAAGGCTTATCAAAATCAGGTTCCTATGATTTTTGCTGCCCTTGGTATGATGGTATTTGTGGCTCTTTTACAAAAATACCAAGAGGATAGTGAAACCATTACTTATGATGATAGTCACGCTAAAAAAAATGCGATTGATTAACAAAAAATCCCTTTTCATTTTAGAAAAGGGATTTTTTGTGTTTTGATTGATTATAAAAATATAACAATTTATTAATTTAGGTGCTGCGTATACACTATATTATATGCGGAAAATGGGACAATTTGTTTAAATTATTGTGCTTTCAATATATTTTTTGTGATTTAGTATTTGACAAATGGTTGAGTTGATTCTATATAGTTCATAGTATTTGACATGTGAGGTATAAAAATGAAAGAAAATAAATCACTTAGAGGAAGAGTTAACGATAACGAACCAAATCCAGTAGATGTACATGTTGGCAATAGAATTCGCTTACGTCGCACTATTTTGCACATCACTCAGCAGCAAATGGCTGAGATGCTTGGGTTGACCTTTCAACAAATACAAAAGTATGAAAAAGGCATGAATCGCGTTGGTGCCAGCCGTCTGTGGGATATCAGCCGTGTGTTGGAAGTACCAATGGGCTTTTTCTTTGAGGATATGGATGAGGATGTTGTTAAAAACAGCCCACGTATGCTTAACAAAAATCAAAGTGAAAAAAACTATTACTTTGAAGAAGATCGCCGTTCTTTTGACGATGATCCGATGAAAAGAAAAGAAACTTTGGAATTGGTTCGTGCATATTACAAAATTCCTAATCGTTCAATTGCTAGAAATTTGTTTAATTTGATGGTTGCTCTGTCAAAGTCAAACAGCAATTTAGCCATGGCAGAAAAAGATTCTGATGACAAATTCTAGTCAGCAGTTTGTTCAAAGCGATAAGCCAAAGTTTTTTGGCCGCCGCAAAGGAAGAACTATTCGTAAGGCAAAAAGTTTTCTGCTGGAAGACTTTTTGCCTAAGCTTTGTTTAAATGTAGATAAAAAAATCGATTTATCTGAGTGTTTTACTGCGCCTAAAAATAAATATGCATTAGAAATTGGTTTTGGCGACGGAAGTCATTTGGCGGCTATTGCAAAAAGTCAGCCAGATACAGGCTTTGTCGGAGTCGAAGTGTATAAAAACGGTGTAGCGAATCTGCTGTCATTAATTACTGGCGTAAAAGAGGGTAATGAGACGGATTTGCAAGATATAACGCTTGAAGATGGGCGCGTTGACAATATTCGGATTTATGATGATGATGTCAGATTGCTTTTTGCGGCATTGCCAGATAATAGTTTTGATAAAATCTATCTTTTATTTCCGGATCCGTGGCCAAAGAAAAAACACGCTAACCGTCGCTTTGTTAATCCGGACAATTTACAAGAGTTGGCTCGCTTACTGAAAAAAGGCGGCATATTGCAAATTGCTACCGATCATCCTATATATAAAAGCTGGGTTTTGCGTACAATGGCAAAAGATAGTAATTTCCGTTGGACTGCGCAATGCTCTGATGATTGGCGCAATCCTCCTGCCGATTGGTTTGAAACAAAATATCAGCGTAAAGCGTTGCGTGAAGGTCGAAAACCTGTATTTTTTGAATACCAAAGATTATAAGTGTATATTAAAAAGACATTTCTTCCAGCGCCGTGTTTATGGTGCTGTTGTCGGGCGCGTAAGAATAGTTGGTATTGAGTTTGGCTAAGTTATGCATATATAATAATGAAAACAAACGTACAGCTGGTGTTAAGCCCAATTCTGGAGTGCGGTGTTCATCGATAATTTCTAGCAGTTGATTGCGTTTAATATTTTCACGAATGCAGATTCTATCTAAAATGTACCATTCTGATTTTGCCAGACGCATGCTTGTTTTGTGTTCATATATTGAGATAACTCGGTTCAATAAAATAGTCATAGATTTCTCCAAATAGGTTGTATTAATTTTTAATATAAACTAAATAACGCTTATTTGCAACCAAAAAGATATTAATATATACAATACGTTTTATATTTTAACTAACAATTTGTTTTGTTTGAAAAAAATATAAATTGTTTTAAGTATTAGACTCGAAATAGACTCAATTGAAATTTCTGTCACTTTTTTAAAAAAATATGCATTTTTTGCTTGCAAAGGGGGTGCACTTATGGTATATAGGCGCTACAACAATTGTTTTGAGGGGGTTGCCCCGCAGCGAAGCAAATATAAAATATAGTGCAAACCTTTGTTGCGAAAGAGTTTGCTGAATGTAACAAATTTAGATGGCAGATAACCATTATGGTGATTTTTGCCGTTTAGCTATAGGAAAAGTATAAAAAATGGATACACAAAATATTAGAATCCGCTTGAAAGCTTTTGACCATAGATTGCTTGATCTCTCTACAGCAGAAATCGTGCATACAGCCAAAAGAACAGGCGCTAATGTCAGAGGTCCGATTCCTCTGCCTAACAGAATCGAAAAGTTTACGGTAAACCGTTCTCCGCACGTAGATAAAAAATCTCGTGAACAGTTCGAAATCCGTACTCATAAAAGACTTCTGGATATCGTAGATCCTACACCGCAAACAGTTGATGCTTTGATGAAGCTTGATTTGGCTGCTGGTGTTAATGTTGAAATTAAATTGTAATTTAATGTTGGCGCTTTGAATTAAAAAAGTTGTCAACCTATTAAGAAAAGGAAAAAATAATAATGCGTACGGGTCTAATCGCAAAAAAATTAGGAATGTCCCGCATTTTTGAAGCAGATGGAACACATGTTCCTGTAACTGTTTTGAGCGTAGACGGCTTGCAGGTTGTTAATGTAAAAACAGCTGAAAAAGACGGCTACAATGCAGTTCAGCTTGGTACTGGCGCTATTAAAGCCAAAAACGTAACCAAGCCTATGAAAGGATATTTTGCAAAGGCTAATGTTGAACCAAAGAAAAAGTTGGGCGAATTCAGAGTTTCTGAAGATTGCTTGCTTTCTGTTGGCGATGAATTATCAGTAGAGCACTTTGTTGCTGGTCAGTATGTTGATGTTTGCGCTACTTCTATCGGTAAAGGTTTTGCCGGTGTTATGAAGCGTCACAACTTTGCTGGTTTGGAAGCATCTCACGGTGTGTCAATTTCTCACCGTTCTCACGGTTCTACTGGTCAAAGACAAGATCCAGGTAAAGTTTTCAAAGGCAAAAAAATGGCTGGTCACTTGGGTGCTGAACGCGTTACCGTTCAAAACTTGAAAGTTGTGGCTATTGATGCTGCCAGAGGCTTGATTATGGTTAAAGGTGGCGTTCCTGGCTCTGAAAACACTTGGGTAAGAGTTACTGATGCCGTTAAAAAACCGGCTAACGCCTCTGTTCCAATGCCTGCAGGATTGAAAAAAGTTGATGAACCTGTTGCAGCGGCTGAAACTCCGGCTGAAAATGCATAATGAAGTGTAAGGAATAATAAAAATGAAACAGGACATCTTAAATTTAGAAAATAAAAATGTCGGCTCTATTGAACTTAACGACTCCATTTATGGCTTGGAAGTTCGCGCTGATATTTTACAACGCGTTGTAAACTGGCAGTTGGCTAGATTACAAAGCGGCAACCACGCTACTAAAGGCCGTTCTGATGTGGCTTTGACAGCAGCAAAACCTTTCAAACAAAAAGGTTCTGGTAACGCTCGTCAAGGTTCTCGCAAGGGCGCTCAATTTAGAAAAGGTGGCGTTGTATTTGGTCCAGTTGTTAGAGATCACTCTTTCGATTTGACTAAAAAATTCAGAAAACTTGGTCTGAAAACTGCTTTATCTGCAAAAGCAAAAGCAGGCAACCTTGTTGTTATTGACGAAGCAAAGCTGTCAGCTCCTAAGACAAAAGATTTACAAGCTAAATTGAACGCTTGCGGTCTGACAAACTGCCTCTTCATTGATGGCAAGGAAGTAGATGTTAATTTTGCTTTGGCAAGCCGTAATATTGCCGGAATCGATATTCTGCCAACAATCGGCGCCAACGTATATGACATCTTGAAAAAGGACAAATTGGTATTGACAAAAGATGCAGTAAGTTGCTTAGAGGAGAGATTAAATGGTTAAGAGCAAATCAAACAATGTAACTGCAGCAATGTATGATACATTGGTTCGTCCGGTAATTACCGAAAAATCTATGGTTTCTTCGGAAGCTGGAAAAGTGGTATTTATGGTACCTTTATCAGCTACGAAAGACGATGTTAAAGCTGCTGTAGAAGCCATCTTTAACGTTAAAGTTAATAAGGTAAATACAATTAAACAATTCGGTAAAGTAAAAAGCTTTAGAGGTCATCAGGGCGTTCGTTCTGATTTCAAAAAAGCCATCGTTACTCTTGCCGACGGTCAAAACATTGATGTTACTACAGGAATTTAGTTATGGCTTTGAATACATTTAAGCCCACTTCTGCAGGCCGCCGCCAACTTGTACTCGTTGATAAAAGCGAATTGTACAAAGGCAAGCCTGAGAAGAGTTTAACAAAAGGTCTGAATAAGACTGGTGGGCGTGATAACTTTGGTCACGTTACAAGTCGCCGCATTGGTGGTGGTCACAAACGCAGCTACCGTGTGATTGACTTCAAACGTAATAAATTTGATTGTGAGGCTACTGTTGAGAGAATCGAATATGATCCTAACCGTACTGCATTTATCGCTTTGGTAAATTACAGCGACGGCGAAAAGGCTTATATTTTGGCTCCACAACGCTTGAAAGCCGGTGATAAAATCATTTCTGCCGAAAAAGCAGATATTAAACCGGGTAACGCTATGCCTCTGAAGAATATGCCGGTTGGTACTATTGTACACAACGTTGAACTGCGCTCTGGCAAAGGCGGACAACTGGTTCGTTCTGCCGGCTGCTATGCTCAGGTTGTTGGTAAAGACGCTGGTTATGTTCAATTGAAATTAAACTCTGGCGAATTAAGAATCGTTCGCGAAGAATGCTTGGCTACCATTGGTGCGGTTTCCAACCCAGATAATCAGAACGTTTCACTTAGTAAAGCCGGTCGCGCACGCTGGATGGGTAAAAGACCTGTTTCACGCGGTGTTGCTATGAACCCGGTTGATCACCCACTTGGTGGTGGTGAAGGTAGAACTTCTGGTGGCCGTCATCCGGTTACACCTTGGGGTAAACCTACTAAGGGCGCTAAAACTCGTTCTAACAAAAAGACAGATCGCTTTATTATGAGATCTCGTCATGATAACAAAAATTAATAAGGAGAAAAGCTAATGACACGTTCCGTATGGAAAGGACCTTTTGTTGATGGCTATCTTCTGAAGAAAGCTGATGCTGCCAGAGCTTCTAGCCGTAATGAAGTGATTAAAATTTGGTCTCGCCGTTCTACTATGTTACCACAATTTGTTGGTTTAACATTCGGCGTACACAATGGTCACAAATTTATTCCGGTTTTGGTTACTGAAGATATGGTTGGTCACAAATTCGGTGAATTTGCTCCAACTCGTACATTCTTTGGTCACACCAAAGCTGATACAACTGCAAAGAGAGGTTAATTATGGCTAAATTGAATGAAAAACAAGCTATGGCTGTTTGCCGCTCTATTCGCACAAGTCCGCGTAAATTGAACCTTGTTGCTCAATCTATCCGTGGTTTGGGTGTTGAAAAAGCAGTTGCAGAACTGAGCTTTTCTAAGAAGAGAATCGCAAAAGTTGCATTGGGTTTGTTGCAATCTGCAATTTCCAATGCTGAAAATAATCATAATTTGAATATCGACAAGCTCGTAGTTAGCGAAGCTTATGTTGGTAAAGGTATTGTAATGAAACGTATGAGTGCACGCGGCCGCGGCAGAGGCGCAAGAATCTTGAAGCCTTTCTCAAGCATGACCGTTGTTGTAGCAGAGCGTGGGGAGTAAGCAGATGGGACAGAAAGTAAATCCTACAAGTCTTCGTTTGGGTGTAAACCGCACTTGGGACTCTCGTTGGTATGCTGATGATAAGTTTACTGACTATCTCCACGAAGATCTGAAAATTCAAAAATTCTTGGGTGAAAAATTGGCTCAAGCTGGTATTAGCCGCATTGTGATTGAACGTCCGGCTAAAAAAGCAAGAGTTACTATTCACTCAGCTAGACCAGGTGTTGTTATTGGCAAAAAGGGTCAGGATATCGAGAATTTGAGAAAAGATATTCAAAAATTGACTGATTCTGAAGTTCAATTGAACATCGTTGAAGTTAGAAAACCTGAGCTTGATGCGAAGTTGGTTGCTGACTCTGTGGCTCAACAGTTGGAACGTCGTGTTTCTTTCCGTAGAGCTATGAAAAGAGTTATGCAGTCTGCTCTTCGTTTGGGTGCAGAAGGTATCAAAGTTAGCTGTAGCGGTCGTTTGGGCGGTGCTGAAATCGCTAGAACAGAACACTACCGCGAAGGTCGCGTGCCTTTGCACACACTTCGTGCGGACATTGATTATGCAACCTCTACGGCTCATACCACTTATGGTGCTTGCGGCGTAAAAGTTTGGATTTATAAAGGCGAAATCATGAGCCACGATCCAATGGCGCAAGACAAAAAGCTGGCTGAACAAAAATAATAACATGAGGTTAGAATAAAATGTTAAGTCCAAAACGTTTAAAGTTCCACAAACAGCATAAAGGTCGTATTCACGGCTTGGCTAAAGGTGGATCAGAATTAAGTTTCGGTTCATATGGATTGAAAGCTCTTACTCCTGAACGCGTAACCGCTCGTCAGATTGAAGCTGCACGTCGCGCTATTACTCGTGAAATGAAAAGAGCCGGAAGAGTATGGATTAGAATTTTCCCAGACGTTCCAGTATCTGATAAACCTGCTGAAGTTCGTATGGGTAAAGGTAAAGGTGCTATCGAATTTTGGGTAGCAAGAGTTAAACCAGGCCGTATTATGTTTGAAATCGGCGGCGTACCTGAAGAAGTTGCTCGCAAAGCATTTGAATTGGGTGCTGCAAAATTGCCGGTAAAGAGCAAATTCGTAAAACGTTTGAACTCTGATGCCATTGAAGGAGAAGCATAATGGTTAAAACTAAAGATTTACGCGCTATGACTAATGACCAGTTGGAAGAAAAATTGGTTGCCAACAAAAAAGAGCAATTCAATTTGAGAATTCAACAGTCAACCGGCCAGCTGCAAAATACTTCTAATATGAAGAAAGTTCGCCGCGAAGTAGCAAAAATCAACACGCTCCTTGCTGAGCGCAAGAAGAATAGTTAGGAGAAAGAATATGCCTAAGAGAATTCTTCAAGGTGTTGTTGTAAGTGATAAACAGGATAAAACAGTTGTTGTTAGTGTAGAACGCCAAGTTATGCACCCTGTTTATAAGAAAATCGTGAAAAAAAGTAAAAAATTTGCTGCTCACGATGAAAACAATCAGTGCAAGGTTGGCGATAGAGTGTCTATTCAAGAATGCCGCCCTATCTCTAAAAACAAATCTTGGACTGTCATTTCTGATAACGCCTAGTAAATGAAGGAATAAAAAAATGATACAAATGCAAACCAACCTAGATGTTGCTGATAATTCTGGAGCACGCCAGGTGCAGTGCATAAAGGTTCTTGGTGGTTCCAAGAGAATGACTGCCTCTGTCGGTGATGTTATCGTTGTAGCTGTACAAGATGCTTTACCGAAAGGGCACGTTAAAAAAGGTGATGTTCACAAGGCTGTTATCGTAAGAACTGCCAGTGACATCAGACGCAAAGACGGTAGTGTTATCCGCTTTGACAGCAACGCAGCTGTTTTGATTAACAAAGACGGCGAGCCAATCGGCACACGTATCTTTGGCCCTGTAACCAGAGAGCTGCGCGCTAAAAAATTTATGAAAATCATTTCATTAGCACCGGAGGTATTGTAGTATGCCTAAAATGAAAATTAAAAAGAACGATACTGTAATTGTTTTGTCGGGTGACGATAAAGGCAAAATCGGTGTCGTAAAACAAGCAATGCCTAAGGAAAACAAGGTAATTGTAGAAGGCGTAAATTTGGTAAAACGCCACACTAAACCTTCTCAGACCAATCCTGGCGGAATTGTGACAAAAGAGGCTGCCATTAACGTATCTAACGTTGCCATTGCCAAAGATGGCAAAGCAACAAAAGTTGGCTACAAAGTAGTTGATGGCAAAAAAGTACGTTTTGCACGTAAATCCGGTGACGTAATCGATTAATAGGGGAAAATTTTATGACAAATTTTGAAACATTATATAACGACGTCATAAAGAAATCTCTTGTGGAAAAATTCGGTTACAAGAACCCACATGAGATTCCTAAGCTGACAAAAATCGTTTTGAATATGGGTATCGGCGATGCTGTTACCGATAAGAAAAAAGTAACAACTGCTATGGAAGAATTGGCTTTAATCGCTGGTCAACAACCAGTTATGACTAAAGCTCGCAAATCAATCGCTACCTTCAAATTGCGTGAAGGTATGCCGATTGGCTGCAAAGTAACTTTGCGTTCTGACAGAATGTACGAATTCTTGGAAAGATTGATTAATATGGCTTTGCCACGAATCAGAGACTTCCACGGAATTACCGGCAAAAACTTTGATGGCAAAGGTAACTTCGCTTTCGGTATTAAAGAACAGATAATCTTCCCTGAAATCAACTATGAAAAAGTTGATGAAGTTAGAGGATTGGATGTTGTTATTTGTACAACAGCTAAGACAGATGAAGAAGCTAAATTCTTGCTGACTTCATTCAACCTGCCTTACAAGAAATAAGCGGAGATTTTACTATGTCAAAAACAAGTTCAGTTTATAGAAACTTGAAAAGAGTAAAGATGGCAGAGAAGTATGCTAATCGCCGTCAAAAACAAAAAGCAATTGCAATGGATAAAAACGCTTCTCCGGAAGAGAGAATGCAAGCTCAATTTGCGTTGCAAAAGTTTCCTAAGAATTCTGCAAGATGCCGTATTAGAAATCGTTGCAAAATTACAGGACGTTCACGTAGTTATTACAGAAAATTTGGCCTGAGCCGTGTTGAATTGAGAGATTTGGCAAGCTTTGGTAAAATTCCTGGTTTAGTAAAATCAAGCTGGTAAGAAGGGAGAATGATATCATGTCTATGAGTGATCCTTTGGGCGATATGCTCGCACGCATTAAAAACGCACAAAGAGCTAAGAAGAGTGATGTTGTATCACCTGCTTCTCGCTTGCGTGAAAATGTGTTAGAAGTTTTGAAAAGAGAAGGCTACATTGCTGGTTATGAAAAAACCAACGTACGCCCAGGTATTGATGAACTTCGTATTCAATTAAAGTACTACGAAGGTAGTGCAGTTATTACTGAAATTTACCGTGTATCTACACCGGGTCGTCGCGTTTATTCTAGCGTGAAAGACCTGCCTAGAGTTTACAACGGCCTTGGTATTTCTATCATCTCTACCCCAATGGGTGTTATGAGTGATAATGAAGCTCGCAAGGCAAACGTTGGCGGTGAAGTTTTGTGCCAAGTATTCTAAGGAGAAAATGGAATGTCAAGAGTTGGTAAATATCCTGTTGTTGTTCCTGCTGGCGTAGAATTAACCATCAATAACAACGTTGTAACTGCAAAAGGTAAATTAGGCGAACTTCATTTTGCCTTTGATGACAGCCATATTTCAGCTAAGCTGGAAGACGGTAAAGTTGTTGTCACACCACATTCTTTGAGCTTGGCAGCCAGAGCATTGTGGGGTACAACCCGCGCTCAAATCCAATCTATTGTGAAAGGTGTGAGCGAAGGTTTTACTAAAGATATGGAACTTGTCGGCGTGGGTTATAAAGCCCGTGTTGAAGGCAAAAACTTAGTTTTGTCTTTAGGCTTTTCGCATGATGTGGTTTTCCCTGCACCAGAAGGTGTAAAAATCACTTGCGAGTCTCCGACACAAATTAAAATCTTTGGTGCTGACAAACAGTTGGTTGGCCAAGTTGCCGCTGAATTGCGTAAATACAGAAAACCTGAACCTTATAAAGGAAAAGGCGTGAAGTATGCAGGCGAAGCTGTTCGTCGTAAAGAAGGTAAGAAGAAATAAGGAATAATTCGATGAATACACCAAGAAATTTGTTTGAGAGAAGAAAGGCTCGTGTTAGAACTGCTATCAAAGCAGCTGCAAACGGCAAATTAAGATTGTCTGTTTTCCGCAGCGGCAAGCATATCTATGCACAAATCATTGACGATGTAAAAGGCTCTACAGTCGCTTCTGCTTCTACTTTGGATAAAGAAGTTAGAGCTAACATCAAAAAATCTTCTACGGTTGAAGCTGCTGGCTTCATTGGTAAATTAATTGCTGAAAGAGCAACAAAATCTGGTATTTCTGAAGTGGTTTTTGACCGCGGCGGTTATATCTATCACGGTCGTGTAAAAGCTTTGGCCGATGCTGCTCGCGAAGCTGGTCTGAAATTCTAGGAGAGAAAGATGGTACAATCTACAGATCGTCATAATTCTAAAAAAGAAGTAAAAGATGAATTGGTTGAAAAACTGGTTCACGTAAACCGTGTTGCTAAAACAGTTAAAGGCGGCCGCACAATGTCATTTGCTGCAGTTGTCGTTGTTGGTGACCAAAAAGGCCGTATCGGATTTGGTTCTGGTAAAGCTGCTGAGGTTCCTGAAGCAATTGTTAAAGCAACTAATGAAGCCAAAAAGAATATGATTCGCATTCCGCTTCGTGAAGGCAGAACTTTGCACCACGACGTGGCTGGCCGCTTTGGCGCCGGTAAAGTTGTTTTGAGAACAGCTCCTGCCGGTACCGGTGTGATTGCCGGTGGTCCTATGCGTGCAGTGTTTGAAGTTTTGGGCGTACAAGACGTTGTTGCTAAATCATTGGGTTCTAACAACCCTTACAATATGATTAAAGCTACATTTGCTGCTTTGCAAGCAATCAACTCTCCGAGAATGGTTGCTACAAAACGCGGCAAAAAAGTTGGCGATATCGTTAGCCGCCGTGAAAACACCGCTGGTAAAGAAGTTAAAGAGGAGGCATAATCTATGGCTACTAAAAAAACTATCAAAGTTACCAGAACAGGTAGCATAATCGGCCGCCCTGCTATTCAAGAAACTCACTTGAAAAGTTTGGGATTGACCAAAACCGGCCGCACTGTTGAAGTAGAAGATACTCCGGCTATCCGCGGTCTTATTAAGAAAGTGGCTCACTTGGTAAAAGTAGAAGAATAGTGAGAGTGCTGGGAGAGTAAAATTACTCTTCCAGCAAACTCCAAGATTTGTTCTGTTTGAACTGAGTATTAACTATAAGGTAAAAAAAATGAAACTGAATGAATTAAAAGATAACGAAGGTGCGACAAAAAATCGTAAACGCGTTGGTCGTGGTATCGGTTCCGGTAAAGGCAAAACCTGCGGTTTAGGCCACAAAGGTCAAAAAGCTCGTTCCGGCGGTGCTAAATGTGGTTTTGAAGGCGGTCAAATGCCTTTATACCGTCAGTTGCCTAAGCATGGCTTTAAAAATCCGTTTGCAAAGACTTATGCCGTTGTAAACTTGGATACTATTCAAAAAGCTATTGATGCCGGCAAATTGGACGCTAAAAACATCAACGTTGAATCTTTGTTGAACTCTAATGTTGTTTCTAAGCAGTTGGACGGCATTCGCTTGCTTGCTCGCGGTGCAGTTACCAGCAGCATCAACATTACTGTTGACTCTGCTTCTAAATCAGCTGTTGAAGCTGTTGAAAAAGCAGGCGGCAAAGTTAGCTTTGTTGCAGCAAAATAATTAACGTTATTTGCTAAAATCATTAAAAATCCCTGTTTAGATAAACAGGGATTTTCTATTTTCTTCTTTACTTTTGTTCTGTCTTTGTTTAATATTTTAGTTGGATGACGATGGTTTATCCGAGGTGTGACAACCTCTTGAAGATACGTCTTTATGCAAAGACGCTAAATAAGCATACCTTCTGGTCTATGGATCGGAAGGTAGCAAAATATGCTATGTGCTAATATGCTACACTGCATTATCTTCAGCAGTTGTCAACTTCCGGTCGTCTTTTCGGACGGCTTTTTTTATTGCTAATCTTAAAAGAGGAAGTTGTTATGAATTTTAATCAATCTGGTCGTTCAATGATAGAAATGCTTGGTGTGTTGGCTATTATTGCCGTGTTGTCTGTTGGCGGTATTGCAGGGTATTCAAAAGCAATGCAGCAATGGAGACTGAATAAATGGAAAGCACAAATTACTGACATAATCTTTGCGCTTAAAGATGTTTATAAAAATGAAAAAAATTTTGGCAGCAATGGGGCAAATCTTTTGCCTTTTTTAAAGGAAATCGGAGCTGTTCCGCAAGGTATGCTGGATGAAAATGATAAAGATTTGTTTGGAAATATTCTATCAATAAATATTCGGGCTGATAGGCTGGCAGATGGTTCTATACTGCAGCGTTTTGCAGCATATTTTTCTACTCAGCCATCGGCAACGGCCGAGCAAAATTGCCGTGAACTCTATTCTTTTACACAAACAGACCCTGATGTGCATACAGTGGTTAATTGGGCTAACGGATACCGTACTTGCGGTAAATATGTAGAAGATGCGTATAAGCAAGTATTACCTTGTTATGAATATAATATGCAGGAAGTTGCAGAAAAGTGTAAAGTTTGCAAAGAACATTCTTGCACTTTGATTCTTTTGTATCGAAACAACTAAAAATATCTAGCGAATCGGGAAAAATACAGAAAAATTGAGGATAAAGATAAATTAGTTGCAAAAAAATTATTTTTGTGTAATAGATTAAAGCCAAATGGGTTTTTATAACCCTGTGTTTTGTTTTTAAAATTTTAAGGATAAAAAAATGGTATCATTAGCAGAAAGAATGGCGGCAAATATCGATATGTCTGCCTTTAGCAAAGCTGACGAACTAAAGAAAAGACTTTGGTTTACAGTTTGGGCTTTGATTATTTTCCGTTTGGGCACATATATTCCGCTTCCAGGGATTAACCCAACAGTGTTGGCTGAAATGTTCAGCCGTAATCAGGGTGGTATTTTGGGTATGTTTAATATGTTTTCCGGCGGTGCGTTGGAACGTATGACTATTTTCGCTCTCAATATTATGCCATACATTTCTGCATCAATCATTGTTCAGTTAGGACAATCGGTTATTCCGTCTTTGATGGCTCTTAAAAAAGAAGGCGAAGCCGGACATCGCAAAGTTACTCATTATACAAAATGTTTGACGGTGTTGATTACCATTATTCAGGGCTATGGTATTGCTGTTGGCTTGGAAAGTGTTTCTGGCGCTAATGGTTCTTCGGCCGTGATGATTGATAGTTTTGCCTTTAGATTTTCAACCATTGTGTCTTTGGTTGGCGGTACAATGTTTATTGTATGGTTGGGCGACCAAATTACTCAACGCGGTGTGGGCAATGGTTCTTCATTAATCATTACTGTTGGTATTGTGGCCAATATTCCAAACGCTTTGGCTCAAACTTTTGAATTGGGCCGCGCTGGTCAAATGTCTATCACCACAATTTTAATGCTGCTGGTTATGGCTTTGGCTTTGATTTATGTTATTGTGTTTGTGGAAAGAGCGCAAAGAAAAATCATTATTCAATATCCAAAGCGCCAGATGGGTATGCGTATGATGGCTGCAGAAAGCTCTCATTTGCCTCTGAAGATTAATCCAACCGGTGTTATTCCGCCGATTTTTGCCAGCTCTTTGTTGTTGTTGCCTATCACAATCGCTAATTTGTCAGCTGAAAAAGGTCCGTCTTGGGTACAAAGTCTGAGCCAGATGCTGGGACACGGTCAGCCGGTATATTTGGGTTTGTATGCTTTCTTGATTCTGTTCTTTACGTTTTTCTATACTTCAGTAGTATTTAATCCGCAAGAAACTGCAGATAATTTAAAAAAGCACGGCGGTTTTATTGCCGGTATTCGCCCAGGTAAAAACACTGCTGAATATTTGGACTATGTGATTACTCGTTTGACAGTGATTGCCTCGATTTATTTGGTATGTCTGTGTATTTTGCCGGAATTGCTGATTAGTAAAGTTGGCGTGCCGTTTGTTTTGGGTGGTACAACTCTGCTTATCGTGGTTCAGGTTACAATGGACTTTGTCGGCCAAATCCAGTCACATTTGATAGCTTATCAATATGAAGGACTTTTGAAAAAGGCTGCGTTGATAAAAAGGAAAGGACGTTAATGTCTGAAACAAAAAAAGGACTTTATGTCGTATTTACCGGAGCTCCAGGGTGCGGTAAAGGGACACAAGCTCGAATTTTGAAAGAAAAAACGCACATCTGTCATTTGTCGACAGGTGAAATGCTGAGGGAGTATGCCGCACAGGATACTCCCTTAGGGCGTGATTTGAAAGCTTTGTTGGATAAAGGCGAGTTTGCTACCGATGAAATGATTATCGAAATGGTGCGTAACCGTATTGGCAAGCCGGATTGCGAACATGGCTTTATTTTAGACGGTTTTCCTCGTACTTTGCCGCAGGCAGAGGTGTTGGAAAGTCTGCTGGCTGAAAAAGGTATTAAACTAACTTGCGTTTTGGAAATTCAAGTGCCGGACGAAATCATTATGGAGCGTATTTTAGGACGCTATTCTTGCTTAAAATGCGGTGCCGGCTATCACGATAAATTTCAAAAACCTAAGGTTTACGGCGTATGCGATGTTTGCGGCGGAACCGAATTTGGTCGACGCAAGGATGATAATCGCGCCACCGTGCAAAATCGTTTGGTAAACTATCGTCTTTTGACCTATCCGACAATTCCGTTTTTTGAAAAGCGTGGTTTGTTGCGTACGGTCGACGGTACCGGCACGATAGAAGCGGTTAGTAATAAGATTGATGAAATCCTCGGGATATAAAAATCACATCTAGCAGCGCATCTAGCGCTAAAACTGCGAAAGAGAGAAAATTCACGTACTTCTGTGTACGCTAAAATTTTCTCTCTTCTGGTTTTAACGCTATCTACACTACCATCTGTAATTTTTGAGCTGGTGTGTCTTGCGCTCATGTACCACTTTGTACACGTCGCTTAAAAATTCCGTCGCATCTACGCACGCTATCCGAGTTTCTGAGAGCAGAGCAACGCGCCTAACGGCACATCTAAAGGCAACTTACGATCATTCAGAAAATTCATGTACTTCTATGTACACTAGGATTTTCTTCAGAACTAGAGTTGCCTTTATCTGCACCATTATTCGCATTGCTTTATGGAGTAGATGTTTTTTTAGTTTGTACACTGCGAAAAAATCTTACTTCGCATTATCTTTTACGGCAAGCGGCGTTTTTAATCAGAATATCGCATAAATCTTCAAAAGAGATTTCCAAATATTTAGCTTGTTCAGGTACTAGTGAAAGCGCAGTCATTCCAGGGTTTGTATTGATTTCCAACAAAACAACACCATCTTTTTCATTGTATCGAAAGTCGCAGCGGGCAACCGAGCGGCAGCCTAAGGCCTTGTAAACGGTTTCGGTGTAGCGTTTGCAAGTTTCGGCTACGTCTTCGGGTAGTTCAGCCGGCAGAATATGGTGAGTTTTGCCGCTGGTGTATTTTGCTTGATAGTCATAAAAAGAGCAGTCGGTTTTAAGTTCGGTTATTACATCAGCTTTGCCGTTTAGACACATGGCGGTAAGTTCGCGGCCGGCAATGTATTGCTCTATCAAAAGAGGTAAGTTTGAATCTGTATAGGTCACGTTTTTCGCTTCTTCGGCATTGTGAACGATATAAACGCCGACACTGGAGCCGTCGCACACAGGTTTAACCACATAGGGATATGGAACTTTTGTGCCGTTTTGCAAATAAGCGGCGGCGGTTGTTTTTTCTCCTTGCGCCACTTTAACGCCGGCGGCGGAGGCCAGTAGCTTAGTCAGGTATTTATCCATACCCAAAGCAGAGGCTTTTAAACCGGAGTGGGTATAAGGAATTTGCAGCATATCGAGCAGACCTTGAATTTCTCCGTCTTCTCCCCAGTTGCCGTATAACCCGTTATAAACCACATCAGGTTTTTCGTTTTTTAGAATATCTAAAAAAGCCCAGACATCGGTTAAGTCGTGTTCAATAACTGTATAGCCTTTGTTTTTTAAGGCAGAGGCAATGTCGTTTTTTGAGGATAAACTAACTTCACGTTCGGCCGAAAATCCGCCGTAAACCAGTAAAACTTTTTCAGACATCATTTTTTCCTTTATAATCTTAAAATTTCTGTTATTGTAGGTAAAATTGTTTAATGGAAACTGCGACAAGGGAATCTACTATTACACCACATATGATAATACCCAGATCACAGCTGCAGAGATGAAAACGGAGGAAC